>JAZRJQ010000071.1:0-3903 GCA_045645925.1 Clostridia bacterium
GGCCTCCGACTTGGAACATTATTTAACATCCAACGCATTTTTGTTGCAGAGAAGTATGAGTCCACAATTAAGCCTGTTTTATTCTTAATTTCAACTTTATTCTTTATTGTAGAACAATAATCAGCTGTGCGTCTACATTGCCAAACAATTGCATTGCATGGGCTTTTTACTGTAACTTTGTCCCAAGCAACAGTTGTTTCACGTTGATTGGTAATTCCAATACCATAAATATCTTTATCTTTAAGGTTATTTTTCTTAATAACATCGTTCAAAGTTTTTTCAGTGGCTTCCCAAATTTCTTCAGCGTCGTGTTCAACCCAGCCCGGCTTTGGAAATATTTGTCTAAACTTAATTTTTTCAACGTCAACAATCATTTTCTTTTTTGTGTCATACAAAACTGTTCTAACACTTGTTGTGCCTTCGTCAATGCCCAAAATATATCTTTTTCCCAAATTTGCTTACCCCTTAATTTTATTCTAAACTAATTCTATCAAAATTTATAAAATTTTTAAAACAATTTGCTTATTTATTTATGTTTTATAACAAATTTTGTTATAATAACTTTGATTTAAGTAAAAACAAATAAATATTCTTAGGAGTTTATATGAATTACGATGTTGCAGTTATTGGTGGTGGGGTTGTAGGTTGTTCAATTTTAAACAAATTAACACGTAAAGGTCTTAAAACCATTTTAATTGAAAAAGCTAATGATGTTGCAATGGGTGCATCAAAGGCAAACAGTGGAATTATTCATGCTGGTTTCGATTGTAAACCAAACACTCTAAAAGCAAGGTTTAATGTTAGGGGTAGCATAATGTATCCTGAACTTTGCAAACAACTTGGTGTTGGAATAAACAACTGTGGAGCATTAGTTGTTGGCAATAATTTAGAAGTAGTTAACGAACTGCTTGAACGTGGCAAACAAAATGGTGTTAAAGGTTTAAGTGTTTTAAATAGAACAGAACTTTTAAAACTTGTTCCAACTTTAAGCGAAAATGTTACATGTGGACTGTACGCTAAAACATCAAGCATAGTTTCACCATATATGTTTACCATTGCGTTGGCCGAAGAAGCTGTTTTAAATGGTGCAGAAGTTAAATTTAACACCGAAATTAAAAAATGTGAAAAAACAAATAATGGTTACAAATTAATTGCAGATGGTTTTGAATTTGAAACAAAATATGTAATTAATGCAGCAGCAGGTGGTTATAACGATGTAGCAAACATTTTAAACACCGAAAATTATGATTTAACATTTAAGCGTGGCGAATATTATTTGCTTGATAACACTGTTAAAATCACAAATTTAACATTGTTTCCACTACCAAGCAAAACAAGTAAAGGGGTGTTAATTTCACCTACATTTGACGGAAACACAATTGTTGGTCCAACATCTTATGAATGTGAATTTAGCACAAAAACAACCACTGATGGATTAAAGGAAGTTAAAGAACGTTCATCTGCAACAATATCAAATATACCGTTTAATAAAAATATTCGTAATTTTAGTGGTGTAAGAGTTATTTGTGGTGACGATTTTATTGTTGAAAAATCAAACAAACAACAAAACATCGTAAATATTGCCGGTATTTGTTCGCCAGGGCTTAGCGCCGCACCAGCAATTGCTGAATATGTTGTTGAAGAATTGTTAGGTTTTACTAATGCTGATGTTGTGAAAACAAAACGTAAACCTTACACAAGTTTAGTTAATTTAAGTTCCGAAGAACGTGACAAATTAATCAAATCAAATTCCGATTACGGCAGAATTGTTTGTAAATGTGAATGTGTTTCGTTAGGAGAAATCAAGGAAGCACTAAATTCACCATTAAAACCAACAAGTGTAGATGCAGTAAAACGTAGGGTCAGAGCAGGTATGGGCAGATGTCAAGGTGGCTTCTGTTTAACAAAAGTTATTCAAACAATTAGTCAAACACATAATATTTCGGAATTTGATGTTGTTAAAGAAAATAAAGGTTCAAATTTTTACGTTTCGGAAATTAATCCTAAAAAATAAAAGGAAAAAGATATGATTAAAGAATTAAATTACGATGTTGTTGTTATTGGTGGCGGACCTGCCGGAATGGCTGCTGCAATTGAAAGCGATAAATATGGTGCAAAAACACTTTTGATTGAACGTAACGAAAAACTTGGTGGAATTTTAAACCAATGCATTCACAATGGTTTTGGTTTACATTATTTTAAAGAAGAATTAACAGGTCCTGAATATGCTTTAAGATTTGAAGAATTGTTAAATAAAACCAAAGTTGAAGTTATGCTTAACACATTTGCAATTGATCTTAACGGCTTAAAATTAACAATAATAAATCCAGAAGGTGAGTTTGTTGTTAATGCAAAATCAATTGTTTTAGCAATGGGCTGTCGTGAAAGAACACCAGCCGGAATCACATTGACTGGAACACGACCTGTTGGTGTTTACACTGCTGGTCAAGCACAAAAAATGGTAAACGTTCACGGAAAACTGCCGGGTAAAAAAGTTGTAATTTTGGGTAGTGGCGATATTGGCTTAATTATGGCAAGACGTTTAACTTTTGAAGGTGCAAAAGTATTGTCTGTTTTTGAAATTATGCCAGAATCTGGTGGTTTAAAACGTAACATTGTTCAATGTTTAAACGATTTTGATATTCCATTAAAACTAAAACACACAGTAACTAAGGTTGTTGGCGAAACAAGATTGGAAGGTGTTTATGTTGCCGAAGTTGATGGTTTTAATCCAAAATTGGAAACTGAACAATTTATTGAATGTGATTGTTTAATTTTGTCTGTTGGATTAGTTCCTGAAACCGACTTAGTTCCTTCTTTACAACTAAATCCACGCACAAATGGTGCGTTAGTTAACGAATATAGGGAAACAAACCTAAAAGGTGTGTTTAGTTGTGGAAACGTGTTGCATGTTCACGATTTGGTTGATAATGTTACACAAGAAAGTATGCTTGCAGGCCTAAATGCAGCAAAATTTGCAAAAGGCGAACTAAATTATTCAAAACCTGTTAACGTGGTTGCTGGCAACGGCATTAGTTATGTTTCACCTAGTGTTGCTTATGCAAATTGTGAAGGCGAACTTACAATTTATTTTAGGTTAAGTGGCAGAATTGAAAAATCATATATTTCATTAATGTGTGGCGAAACAGAACTTTACTCAAAATTTGTGCTTGCTGCAAATGCTGGTGAAATGCAAAAAATAACCATAGAAAAATCTAAAATTGATGGAGAGTTAACAGTTTTAGTAAGGGGGCAAAAATGAAAACAGTTTGCATAATGTGTCCGGTTGGTTGCGAATTAACCATAACAAAAAATGGTGATGATATTAATGTTACAGGTAACACATGCATTCGTGGTGTTGAATATGGCAAAAACGAAATAACAAACCCAATGCGTATGGTTACAGCATTAATTAACACTAATAAAGGTGTTTTACCAGTAAAAACAACAAACTTAATTCCTAAAAACAAACTAGATGATGTTTTAAAAGAAATTGCAAAAGTAAACCTAAAACAAGCAAAAGCAGGCGATGTTGTAATCAAAAATGTTTGCAATTTAAATGTTGACGTTATTGTTACAGGTAATTATTAAAACTTACAAAAAATGGCGTTCGCCATTTTTTTGTTTTTAAATAATTTTTAAATAAAAAACAACTAATTCTCATATACTAAATTTGATATAAAGGAAATGGTATGTGGGAATTTTTTATAACTGTTGATGCTGGAAAAGAAAAACACATTTATAATTTAGAAAAAAAATTAAAACTAAAATTTTCTAATGTTATAACGGCTGTTTGTAACAATATTTTATCTGTTGCTTGCGAATTAAAATTAAAACCAAAACTATCAGAATTTTTAAAAAGAGAAATTGCAGAGATTATTATTTTAATTTACAAACAACAAG
>JAZRJQ010000072.1:0-4247 GCA_045645925.1 Clostridia bacterium
TGTAAGCCCTGGTTTGTGATTTTATAGGATTAGCAACGTTGTGATTATAACTTGTTGTTAAATCAAAATGTTCAAATTTTGAATTTTCAATCAAATCTAAAACATGTTCTTTACCTTCGTTACCAATAATTGCAATAACATTTGGCTTTTTGAACTGCTCAATGTTGTTTTGGCTTGCACAACCACACACAATAATTTTTGCGTTTGGGTTAAGTTTTGAAAGTTTGGAAATATATTGTCTAGATTTCTTTTCACCTTCGTTTGTTACTGCACAAGTGTTAACAATATAAAAATCAGCAGGTTCATGATTTAAAGTAACTTGATAGCCAGCATTTTTTAACATGTTTGCCATGCAATCAATTTCATACTTATTAACCTTGCAACCCAAACTTATTAAACAGGCTTTTTTTAGGCTGTTTTCATTGTTTTGCATAATACTTAGCAATACTCCTTAAAATGATTTAAAATAATAGACGTTAACATAATACTAGCAGTTTCAGCACGTAAAATTCTTGAACCCAAACTAACACTTACTGCATTATGATTTATTAAATAATCAATTTCAGATTGTTCAAACCCACCTTCACAACCAACAATTACTGCAATATTTTTTGCATTAGAATTGTTAACTAAAACTTCTGTTAACGTTTTACTTTTTTCGGTTTCATTTGCAAAAATTATTAAATCATGTTGAGAAAGCATTTCGCCTAAGTTTGTTAATTTTTGTGTAGGATATATTTTCATTGGCACACTTCTACCACACTGCTTTAAACTTTGCTGAGAAATAATTGTCAACTTATCAACCTTTGCACCTTTATCCTTGTTTACCGTGTATCTGCTTTCAAATGGTACAAAATTTTTACAACCAAGTTCGGTTAATTTTTGAACAATCAAACTTAAATTATCGTTTTTAATAAGTGCCATGTAGCAAGTAAATTCAGTTTTAGGATTTGCAGTGTTTAATTCTTTTGTTTCAATCTTTAACAACGAATTATTTTTGTTAATTTGATTGATTGTGCAAAAATAATTATATTCGTCACCACAAACAACTTTTACTTTATCACCAATATTAAGACGCATAACATTTTTTAAGTGATTATGTTCTTCATTATTAAGTTCAATAAAATCCCCTTTAACGGAGTTAACAAAAAATGTTTTCATACACGTTTATTTTAACACATAATTTATTTTATTAAAACTGAATTAACATTAAAAAAAGAAGTAAAACTTTACTTCCTTTTTTATAATATTAATCTAAACTTTTTAAATCTTTAACATAACCTTTATAACGGCTAAAATCGTCAGTTTCAAGTTCTTCTTTAAGCTTGTTCAACAACTGCTTTGTTTCCTTATTTAAACTCTTAGGTGCTTCACCAACCACAGTTATGTTAATGTTACCATAAGAATTACTATCTAAATTTTTGATTCCTTTACCTTTAAGTTTGAAAATTGTATTACTTTGGGTAAGTTCAGGAATTTTAAGAGTTGTTGTGCCTTTTGTTAGTGGCACTTCAATTTCGCCACCAGCAAGCAGTGTGTAAAATGGCACATAAATTTTTAAATTTAAATCAACACCATCACGTTTAAATAATTTATGTTCTTTAACTGAAACATATATGTTTAAGTTACCATTTTTTCCACCACGGATTCCAGCATTACCACCATTTTGCATTGTTAAAACTTGTTCGTCATCAATACCAGCAGGAACTTTTATACTGATAGTTTTACTAACCTTGTTATAGCCATCACCATTACAATGTTCACATTTTTCAACAATCTTTTTACCTGTTCCATTACAAGACTTACAAATACCAGTTCTAACAACTCTGCCAAAAAGCGAATTTTCTTGATATGTAACAGTTCCAGCACCATTACAATCTGGACAAGATGTGTACTTTGTACCGTTTTTTGCACCTGTTCCATTACAGTGTTCACATGTTTCAATACGGCTAACATTTATATCTTTTGAGCAACCAAAAACAGCTTCTTCAAAACTTAGGTTAAGTTTTACCTTAATATCTTGACCATTAACTGCTGAATTTGCCCTTGTAGCCCCACCAAAGCCACCACTAAACATGTTAAACAAATCGTCAAGACCGCCAAATCCAAAGCCGCCACCACCAAAACCACCATTTCCACCACCAAAGAAATCGTTAGGATTAGGACCTGATGCACTACCATAGTTATCGTAGTTACTCTTTTTTGTTGGGTCACTTAAAACTTCATAAGCTTCGTTAACTTCTTTAAATTTTTCAGCAGCATCTGGTGCTTTATTAATATCTGGGTGATATTTTTTTGCCATACTTCTGTAAGCATTTTTAATTTCATCGGCAGATGCATCTTTCGACACACCTAAAATATCGTAATAATTTTTTGCCACAATTTATTCCTTTTATTATACATTTAAGACGAAAACAATTAACTTAACTGTTTTCGCCTAAAAGTATTTATTAAATTAATTATTTGTTATCTTTATCTTCTTCAACAATAATTTCATCAGCGTTAGCATTTGCTTGTTCGCCTTGTTGAGCTTTTGCTTTTTCAGCTGCTGCTTGATATAGTTTTGTAACAATTGGTTCGTTTTCTTTACTTAGTTCTTCCATTGCTTTTCTAATTGTGTCAGCATCATCAGATTTAAATTCTTCTTTTGCTTTTTCAATTGATTTTTCAAGTTTTTCTTTATCTTCGCTTGAAATTTTGTCACCATTTTCTTTAAGCATTTTTTCCAAAGCAAACACCAAGTTGTCTGCATCATTTTTAAGATTTACCAATTCTTTACGTTTCTTATCTTCTTCTGCATGAGCTTCAGCTTCTTTAACAGCTTTATCAATATCTTCATCTTTTAAGTTTGAAGAAGCTGTAATTGTTATACTTTGTTCTTTGTTTGTTCCTAAATCTTTTGCACTAACTGAAACAATACCATTAGCATCAATATCGAAAGTAACTTCAATTTGTGGAATGCCACGTGGTGCTGGTGGAATATCGTTTAATTGGAAACGGCCCAATGTTTTATTGTCTTTTGCAAATTCACGTTCACCTTGCAATACGTGAATATCAACACCTGGTTGATTATCAACAGCAGTACTGAACACTTGTGATTTTTTGGTTGGAATTGTTGTATTACGTTCAATTAATTTTGTAAACACTCCACCCAAAGTTTCAATACCTAATGAAAGTGGTGTAACGTCTAACAACAATACATCTTTAACATCACCTGCTAAAACACCGCCTTGAATAGCAGCACCCATAGCAACACATTCGTCTGGGTTAATACCTTTAAATGGTTCTTTTCCAGTTAAGTTTTTAACAGCTTCTACAACAGCAGGAATACGTGTTGAACCACCAACCATTAAAACTTTTGAAATATCACTAAAACCAAGTTTAGCATCTTTCATAACTTGTTTAACTTTATCGGTAGTTTTTGTTACCAAATATTCTGTAATTTGGTCAAATTTAGCACGAGATAAATCAAATTCTAAGTGTTTTGGACCTGTTTCGTTTGATGTAATAAATGGCAAGCTAACAGTTGTTTTGTTAACAGCACTTAAATCAATTTTTGCTTTTTCACTTGCTTCTTTAAGTCTTTGCATTGCAAGTTTGTCTTTTGACAAATCAATGCCCTCAGCCTTCTTAAATTCTTCAACTAACAAATTCATAATTTCTTGGTCGAAGTCGTCACCACCTAAACGGTTATCGCCAGCAGTAGCTAATACTTCAAACACACCATCACCAATTTCTAAAAGTGAAATATCAAATGTTCCACCACCCAAGTCGTAAACTAGGATTTTTTGGTTTTTGTTTTCACCTTTATCTAGTCCATATGCCAAAGCAGCAGCAGTTGGTTCGTTGATAATTCTTAAAACTTCTAAACCAGCAATTTTACCAGCATCTTTTGTTGCTTGACGTTGGCTATCTGTAAAGTAAGCAGGAACTGTGATAACTGCTTGAGTAACCTTTTCACCTAAATATGTTTCAGCATCATTTTTAAGTTTTGTTAAAACCATTGCAGAAATTTCTTGTGGTGAATATTTTTTATCCATAATGTTAACACGATAGTCTGAACCCATTTCGCGTTTGATTGAAATAACTGTGTTGTCAGGGTTTGCAACTGCTTGACGTTTTGCAACTTGACCAACCAAACGTTCGCCATCTTTTTTAAACGCAACAACACTAGGGGTTGTTCTGTCGCCCTCAGCATTAACAATAACGCTAGGTTCGCCACCTTCCATAACTGCAACACATGAGTT
>JAZRJQ010000073.1:0-3630 GCA_045645925.1 Clostridia bacterium
AGTTGTATTGTTTACTTGTGGATTAATGTAAAATTAAGAATAAAACGTGTTGTTAACGGCTACAAAATATATTGTCCAATCAATATGTTTTACGATGCTAACAACACTCAAACTTACTACTTTAAACTATTTGAAAAGAACGACAAAAATTATCATTACGACATAACCATAAAAAAAGGAACAATTTATAAAAACTACCCCAAAGAAAGAAACCTTTGGACTGCCGCTAATGAATTTGTTAGATTTAACATTATATTTGACGACTTTATTAATACAAACAATGTTATAGGACATGAATCAGATTTTTAGTAAAAAAAAGACCTATTTTTTAGGTCTTTTTTATTTAAACTATGTTACCATCACAATAATAAATCACCATATGGTTAATTATGCGATTAAATTAATCAATTTTGAGCAAGATTTATTGCTAATATTTAAATTTCCTTTACCTTTTCCAAGTTTAATTTCTTGCTTTACTGGACCATGAAAATCACTACCACCGCAAATCAACAATCCACGATTTTTACACACTTCTAACAACTGAGCAGTTTGTTCTTCTGTAAATGTTGAATAGTAACATTCAAGCCCATCTATGGCGTAACTATCCAACAAATTATCAATGTTATTAATTATATTTTGAGTATAAACAAATGTGTGAGCCAAAAAGGCCACCCCACCAGCTTTATGAATGGAATCTATTGTTTCAGACAATGTTGGAAACAGTGGTGAATAATCCACATACAACAAACTGTTAGGATTGTATAGTTCATTCCTAAAAAAACTTTGAATTTCCGTTTTTGATTTTAATGTGGTAAAAAACTTATCATTTTCTGAATATTTTGTTATTGCTTTTAAAAAAGTATTTCTAATTGGCGCTTTATTATGGTCAAACACAACATCAGTTTCATCTAATTTTAAGCCAATGCTTGTATATTTGTTATAAATAAGTTCATATTCTTTTTGTTTTAGTTTGTCAGCCGATTCTCTTTTGTTAAGCATTGATTTCATTATATCAACATCAATGTTATAGCCAAGAATTTCTATGGTTTCACCCATATAATTGGTGGTAAGTTCAACACCTGTTAATATCTTTCCACCAAACAAATTGTTTAACTTTTTCTCCCTTATTTCAACATGCGCATCAACTGAATTATGGTCGGTTATAGAAATACAGTCAAGTTTTAACTGTTCAGCCATTGAAAGCAATTGTTTTGGTGAAAATGCACCATCGGAATATGTAGAATGTATATGTAAATCAATCATTTAAAACCTATCCATATTTTTAATCTTATGTAATTAATTTTAATACAAGGTTATTCTAGCACCAATTCAGTTTTATTCCAATTATTTAAGTAAAAAACTGGCAAATATTACTGCCAGTTTTTTTATTAAGCTTTTGCATTAAAATTTTCAATTTAATATAAACAAAAACTTACAGGTATAACTTCACTTAATTTATTCCAAAGCACACGCTATATAGTTGAGACTATACAAAATATTTGGTAAAATATTTATATGGAAAACTTAATTAAATATGTGCCATTTGATATCGCATTCAACGAATTAATCACATTGGCAGAAAACAACAATTTTAATAACGCCGAAACAATCAAATGGATAATAGTAAAGGTTCTAAGATTAAAAAGAGATCAATTTGATAACATTATTCAAATAGACGAGCCTGGCCTAGACAACATGAAAAAAGCTTTGTTAAGGCACATAAACGGCGAAACTCTAAGCAAAATTTTTGGATTTATTGAGTTTTATGGAAACTTCTTTAACGTAACCGAAAATGTTTTTGATCCAAGGCTAAGCACCGAAGCCCTTATAGATGCTGTACTAGACTGGCACAAATCTAACAACACAAACTGCAAAATTATTGACCTTTGCACTGGTAGTGGTTGTGTTGCTATCACAATTTCAAAACACACAAATACTGTTGTTGATGGTGTTGACATATCACCTTTTGCCCTAGACACAGCAAAAGAAAACAACACAAAAATAGGCGCTCAGGCAAACTTTTTCCAAATGGATTTAAACAGCGATTGGTCCAAAGTTTTAAAAACAAAATATGATGCAATTGTATCTAACCCACCTTACTGGAACTCTGCAAAAATTTTAGCAAACACCGAAATTGTGAAAAGTAATCCACTAATTGGTTTTGATGGTGGCGAAGATGGTTTGCATTACATTAGAAGAATTATAGACATGGCACCCCAACACCTAAACAACAATGGAATGTTATTTCTAGAAATTGAACCAGACCAAGAACAAACTATTAGAAACCTGCTAACCCCAAATTTCACTAACATAAAAACTTACTTGGACTATCGAAAAATCACCAGAGTGATAAGTGCAAGATTAAAATAAAAAAGACTATTAAATTTAGGTAATCATTTATGACCACACAAAAAAGCGTACTATCAAGCATTGTATATATGCTAATAAGTTGCATATTGTTGTTATCATTATGCACCGGTTGCACAAAAACACAACCACCAAAAGTTCTTTTAATATCAATAGATGGTCTTCGCAGCGACGCAATAGAAAACACAGATTATGGTAAATACCTATTACAAAACTCTGCCTACTCTTTAGAAGTAATCACTGTAAACCCATCCATCACTTTGCCTTGTCACATGTCAATGTTTTATAGTGTTACACCTAACGAACACGAAGTAACCACAAACACTTATACACCAACAGAGTCTTTGGGATTTGGTATAACCGAAACACTAACATCTCAAAATAAAACATCTGCAATTTTTTATAACTGGAAAGAAATTGGACATTTGATAACAGAAAATTCAACCACTACTACTAAATATATTGCTGGTGAAACTGAGGGTTGGGTGCAAGCAAATGAACAAATTGCTCAAGCATGTAAAGAACATTTATTAACTACTCCAACAGATTTTACATTTCTGTACCTTGGAAGTTTAGACGAACACGGACATCAATTTGGTTGGCTTTCAGAAGAATATTACAATGCTCTAAACAGTAGTTTTACATTAATTGATGGCATTATTACCGAAGCAATCACCCAAGAATATACCATAATAATTACATCCGACCATGGTGGGCACAACTACTCCCATGGTTCAACAGCTATTGAAGATATGACAATACCACTATTTATATTAGGTCCTGATTTCAAACACACAAACTTAGGGGCTCAATCAATTTTAAACATTGCCCCTACAATTGCAAACATTCTTAAAGTTCAAGCACCAACCTATTGGCAAGGAACTATTATCCAATAAAAAAGACGACTATATAAGCCGTCTTTTTTTATTTATAAACAAGCACTTTTATATAAATGCTAAAATTTTGGTATAGTGGTGGGGAACGATCCCCACTTTACAATCGCCCGTGTATGAATACAGGTTACACTATCTTTGCAGCCAACAGATACAACGTTCATACACAATTACTGCTGACAGCATGGTACACCCTGCGGGAATCGAACCCACAACGGCCCCTTAGGAGGGGGCTGTTATATCCATTTAACTAAGGGTGCATATTTGAAAACTTAGAATTTTTAAATGGATTAACAGGCTGTTTTGCCAAGCACTTACAAAATGTGAACGCCGTCACATTTATCGTGATATATCCATTTAACTAATCACT
>JAZRJQ010000074.1:0-6774 GCA_045645925.1 Clostridia bacterium
GTTTTTTACAAAAGTTTAATTGGCTTTAATTATTAATATAATTAAAAATAGTTGCCTATAAGTTCATTATTTTATATAATACTAATTGTGTATAAGTATATATATAAGCAAATATAAAAAGCATGGTGAATTATGAAAACTAGAAACAAAAAATATGGATTTAAAAAATTCTTAGTTGGTGGGATGTTAGCACTTAGTGTGTTTAGCACTTCTTTTTTAGTAAACAATTTTGAAAACAATCGTCCTTCAGCTGTTTACGCAAGCTATCAAGAAACTCAAACATCAATCTCTAATAGTGACTTTACTTCTTATAGCACATCAACAACACCTTACAGCCCTAACAGCTGGACTTTTGAAAATCCTTCAAATAACGAAAAAATCAAAAGTGGCGTAATTAACGTTTTTAACACTGTTTTCCCTGACAACAAGGAAAAATATGAATTAGAAACAAACCCAGGTCAACCTGCTGGTAATGTTACTAACGATTCTTCAAACGCATTATATAAACACTTAATGATTAATAGTTATGCTGGTCAAGGCAGAGCTGGCTACACTTCTGGTTCATTTACCCTAGACGCTAACAGTTACTACTCTATTACTGTTACCCTAGGAACAAATGACCAAGCAAAAGCAGCCATTTATTTAAGTGGTTTATCTGATGAAAAAGTTGATGCAAAATTAACAAACATTTCAACCTTTGATTCTTGGGAAACATACACACTATTTGTTGAAACAGGCGAATTTGTTTCTGAATCACCAAAACTAGAATTATGGTTGGGTGGAAAAGAACAAAACGAAACAACACAAGGTGCAGTTTTCTTTAATAAAGTTACATTAACAAAATATAGCGAAACAACCTTTAAAAGTAATTTAAGTTCAGCAGATCAAAAAACTTCTAAGGTTATTTCACTATTTAATCCTGTTTATTTAGAAAGCTTCATCACAAACCCAACATTTGCTAGCAAATCAAACGATACAAAAGCAATTCCTGGTTGGGAAACAATTGAAAGTGCACAAGATGAAGACCAAAAAACAAAAGTTATTTCAACAGAAAACTACAATGCTGAAATTGACACAGTTAAAGATATTGCTAATCCTGGAACAAACTATAAATCAACTGACACAAATGTTTTGTTCATGTACAACAAAAACAGTAGTTCACAAGGTATTAAATCTAACGAATTTACAATTAAACAAAATGAACTTTACATGATTTCCGTTTGGGCAAAATCTGATTGTGGAAACGGAAATGGTGCAACTCTTAAAGTTGAACAAGTTAATCCTGATGAAGAAGATGATGAATTTGTTGCAAAAACAACAACTCTTTCAACTTCAACATCAATTACAACCAACAAAACAACAAATAACTGGACACAATACAAAATATTTGTTGAAGGTCACCCTTTACAAGACACAAAGGCAACTTTACAAATTTGGTTAGGAACACAAGATTCTCCTACAACAGGTTATGTGTTTATTGACGATATTGAAGTTCAACAAGTTAGTTATGAAACATTCACAAACGGATCTTCATCTAACAGCGCAACCTACACTTATAATTCAGACAACAACCAATTTACAATTGTTAATGGCAACTTTAACATTGCTCAAAAACCAGAAAACACACTAACCTACCCACTTAAAGTTAGCAACTGGACACAATCAACCGAAGAAAATTACGATGATGAACAAAATTTAAGTGGTGTAATTAACACAAATTCTGCACAATTTACAATTTTACAAAATGAAATTACTAAAAGAAATTTAAATGTAACTGTTGCAAACCCAGGTTTAACACCTGCTCAAAAAATTGTGGGTGCTACACTTGATAATTCATCAAACAATGTTTTAATGATTGGTAACACAACACAAACAACACAAAGTTATAAAAGCGAAGATTTCTCTTTGTCAACATCTGGATATTACAAAATTTCAATGTTGGTAAACACACAATTCTCAGCACCACTTTCTAAAAATAAAGGTGCTCAACTAAAACTTTCAAATTCTTTGTTTACAGCAGTAAACATTCAAGACATTGACACAAACGGAAACTGGGAAACATACGAAATGTATGTTCATGTTGGCTCAAACGAATCAACATTTAACTTAACATTATCATTAAACGATGTTCAAGGTTATGCATTCTTTGACGATGTAGTTGTTGAAGAATCAACAGAAGACGAATTTAAAGCTGTTGTTGCTGGCTCAAACAAATACAAAACTGAACTAAACGTTCAAACCGAAGATAGTTTTGACCTTCACAACAACAACTCTGCCCTAACAGAATTATACAACTGGACACCTACCGACCATAACAACACAGGTTCTGTAACATATGGTGCCCTAGACACAACAAAAGATGTTTCAAGTGTGTTTGCTGGAATTGAAGTTCCAACAGCTCCAACTGGTAACAGCATGCTTGCAATTCAAAGTTTAACCGATACACACTTCACAATGGCTGCAAGTCAAAAAATTGATATTAGTATTGACGGTTATTACAGAATTTCAGTAAAAGTTAAAACAATTAATATTTCACAAGAAGAAAATAAATATGACGATGATGGTAACCTAATTGAATATGGTGCAACAATTGCACTTAATGGTTACGAAGATTCATTCAAAGCAATTAACACAGAAAAAGATTTGGTTGATGGCTTTGCAACATACGAATTCTTAATTAAACCAAGTGCAGATGCTCAAACCTATGTTATTTTAGGTTTAGGTGGCGAAAACAACTTGGCTAGTGGATATGTATTCTTTGACGATGTAAAAGTTGAAACATTAAACGAAGCTACATTCAAACAAGCTGTTGAAAACAAAACTATTCGTTCAATTCAACTTGGCGATCAAAAAATTGAAAGCGACACCGAAGAAGAACCAACCGAATTTAGTGGTAGCGAATTTGATTGGGTTATTGTTCCTTCCCTACTTACAAGTTTGGCAATCATCATTGCAATTGTAGGCTCAACAGTAAGAAAATTCAAATTCACAAAACAACCTAAAATTAAAACTAAATACGATCGTAGAAAAACTGTTGAAGTTGACTTAGACAAACGTGAACGTATTGAACTTAGAAACGAAATTATTAAAGAACTAAGCAAAGAATATAATGACATTGGCGCCGAAATTGATGCTTTAATGAAACTATTTGAAGCTGAAAAAGCTGAATTAGAAAAACTTGAAGCCGAAAAACTTAAAGCATACGAAGAAGTTAAACAAGCAATTATTATTGAACGTGAAAAAGTTACAAGAGAATATAACGATAAGTTAAATTCAACCGAAAACTTAACCGAAGATGATAAGTCTAAGTATGAAAAAGAATTTAAAGCATATATCAAAAAACTTGATAAACGTGCTGCCGAAGAAGCTAAAAAGTTCAACAAGAAAGATACAACAATTCAAGTTCTTGAAATTAGACATACTCAAAGAGTTAAACAATTAACTGAACGTCAAAAATATATTCAAGAAGAAATTGAAAGAATTGAACGTGAAATTGAAGAAATTGCTAAACAAGAAGAAATCATGTGGAACGAATATAGAAAAGCCAAAGAAGAAGCAAGAAAACAAAAATTGGCTTACATGGCTGAAAAACGTAAAGCAAAAGAAGAAGCTAAATTAGCAAAACAAACAAACACTGAAAAAGTTGAAACTTCAACAACCACTGAAAATTCAGAAACAACAGAAGAAGTTGCAAAAACTGAAGAAACAGAAGTTGAAATTGTTGAACCAACTGACAACAAATCAGAATAATAAAACAAAAAATCCATCGTAATTGATGGATTTTTTTTAACTTAATTTTACAATTTGACCAATAAATAACTTTTCAGTTTTCAAGTTATTTAATTTTATTAATTCTTCCTTTTTAATATTAAATCTTTCACATATAGAATTTATGGTGTCCAGCACTCCAACAACGTAAATTGACGAACTGCATTGTTTAAACAAACAAGCATAGTTATTCAAATTTGCACAATACAACCCAACATTTTGCAACGACTGTTTCACTTTTTCACCATCACCAAAAAACAAAAAATCACGTTTAAAATTTGCAACAACACTAAACTGTTGTTTGTTTTCAACCGGAATTATTAACGAACTTGGCAATTCATTTGAAGTTAAATTGTTTTTGGCAACAATCTCACAAACACTAACATTAAATTTTTTTGCAATACTTTCCAAACTATCAAATTTTTTAACTATATACTCTAAAACCATGCCTTACACCCCTAACACAAATATATATGTTGTTTTTATGGAAAAAATTGATTTTTTTACACAATTTGTAAAGTTTTATCAATTTTATTAATACACATATAAAAAAACTTTGGGGTGATATTATTAAATCTTTATTCAAAGCAGTTGCTGTTATAACCTTTTTTTCTGTACTAACACGATTAATGGGGTTCTTATACAAAATTTTTCTTTCCAGAACTCTATCAACCGAAATGCTTGGCGTCTATTCTATTGTTGCTTCCGTTTTTATGGTTTTTATAACAATTTTAAGTTCAGGAATTCCATTATCCATTTCAAAAACAACTGTCACTTTTAAAAACAACCACAAAAAATGTAACGGCAGTGTTGTTAGCGGGCTAATTATAAGTATTGCCATTAGCATTATAATCACATCAATTGTTTTAATTGGAAAACAACTTTTTGTTAGTTATTTTAAAACAAACACTGCTTACACGTTATTACTATTTTTAATTCCCGCCATTATATCAACAGCAATATACTCACCGTTTAAAGGATATTTGTGGGGAAAAGAAAAGTTTTTAGAAGTTAGTTTAGTTGAATTTTTAGAACAAGTTATTAGAATTGGCAGTTATTTTTTATGTTGCATTTTAATTAATTTTTCAAATCCACTTTCCCCTGTTGGAATATCGGCAAGCATTGCATGCGTTGTTAGCACACTAATTGGGATTTACTTTTATTTTAAAAGTGAAGGTGGTTTTTCAACGCCAAAAACATGCTTCAAAGCCGTTTTTAAATCTTCATCACCAATTACACTTGTTAGACTTGCAACGAGTTTTATGCAGCCTTTTATAGCCTTAATTTTACCATTAATGCTTGTTAATGCAGGATTTACAAACGAACAAGCACTTAGTCAAATAGGTATTGCAATGGGTATGACGTTACCCCTTTTATCAATACCTTCAACCTTAATTGGTTCGCTTGCAATGGCAATAACCCCAAATCTTACTGCACTTTTTTCAGAAGGAAAACATAATGAACTTAAAAAACAAATTACTTACTCTATAAATTTCACAATTTGTTGCAGTTTTATAGTAATTCCATTTTTTGTTTCGTTAGGCGAAGAAACCTGTTTGTTTGTGTACGATAATGTTATTGCAGGAACTTACTTAAAAAATGCATGTTGGTTAATCGTACCAATGGGGTTGTCTCAAATAACATCATCAATTTTAAACAGCCTAAATCTTGAAACAAAAACTTTTAAGTATTATTTATATAGTTGCATAATTTCAGTTTTGTGCATTATATTCTTACCAAAGCATATTGGAATTTATGCGTTAATGTACAGCATGGGACTTAGCATGTTGACAGTTGCAATTTTAAATATTATTAAAATAAATAAAACGCTAAACAGCAACAAAACATTTATTGGTTTGCTAGTTAAATTATTAATTATTACAATTCCTACAACATTTTTAACAAAATGGACTTACAATTTAATTTATTTGTTTTTTCCAAATGTTATAAGTTTAATATTATGTTGTATAATTTGTGTTATAGCCTTCACAATTTTAATGAGCCTATTTAATATTGTTGATGTTAATTACATAAAGGCAGTTTACAAAACAAAAATTAAAAAGACATCAAATTAATTTTGATGTTTTTTATTGTATAAAAATTTTTAAAAGATTAAAAATATTAATATGGCATATACGTTAATTGTAAGAAGTTTAATAATATATTTGGTAGTATTTTTGTTAATACGTTTTATGGGCAAAAGACAAATTGGTGAAATGCAACCTTTCGAATTGGTTATAACACTAATTATTGCCGATTTGGCAACAATACCAATGGCAGAAACTGCCCTACCACTAATCCATGGAATAATTCCAATTATAACGCTTGCTTTGTTACACTTTATTTTAACATTTATAAGCATGAAAAGCATTCGCATTAGAAAATTGATAAATGGAAAACCAATAATCGTAATTAATCCTAATGGTGTTGATTATAAAGCGCTAAAAAGTTTAAATATGAATTTTAATGACTTGTTAGAAAATTTGCGTGGTTGTGGATATTTTAACTTAGAAGAAGTTTTATATGCTGTTATGCAAACAAATGGCACTTTAACTGTTCTACCACGTGCACCATTTGCACCACTTAATGCAAATAACGCAAAAATTAATGTTAGTGAAAGCAGTTTGCCAATAATTATAATTAGCGAAGGAAAACCTGTTAAGGAAAACATGGAACTTGCCCAAATAGATTCAAATTTTGTTAAGGAACAAATCAAAAAATCAAATTTAAACCCCAACGACATTATATTTGTATCAATAAACACAGATGGAAAAATGTACGTACAACCTAAAACAGGAAAATTTACAACCATTGAAACCAATTATAATGGAGATGGAAAATGGTGAAACGAACAATTATAGCAATAATATTGTTTCTATTTTTAATATCATTAGCAACATATGAAGTTATTGCCGTAAATAATATTATTACAAAATTAGAAATAAAAACAAAGGAACTTCAAATTGAAGTAAAAAACAATGAAAATGATGTAACCGTTGTTTCATC
>JAZRJQ010000075.1:0-1875 GCA_045645925.1 Clostridia bacterium
CTTTAAAATCTTTCCATTCTTCTTTCATTATTTATCTCCCATTAAAATTTTTGTTGCAAATTCTATTTCTTGTTTGGTTGGGGCTTTAACATCTTTTAGTTTATAATCAATACCCAACTTTTTATATTTTTCAACACCCAATGTGTGATATGGCAAAATTTCTATTTTTTCAACATTGTTAAGCGTGTTCAAAAAATCTTTTAAACCCTTTAACGATTTTTCATCATTGTTAATTGTTGGAACCAACACACATCTTACCCACATAGGAACATTGTTCAAATTTAAAAATTTAGCAAAATTTAACACATTTTCGTTAGTATGGCTTGTTAAAAATTTATGTTTTTCTGATTCAATGTGTTTTATGTCTAACAGAACTAAATCAGTAACATTAATTAGTTGTTCGAACTTTGATTTATTATTTTCGTTAAACAAAACTCCTGCCGTATCCAAACATGTGTGTATGCCTTCTTGTTTTAGTTCCATAAATAGTTCTAAAACAAAATCCATTTGCAAAAGTGGTTCACCACCCGAAACAGTAACGCCACCAGTTTCACCAAAATAATGTTTATACTTTAAAATTTCTTTTTTTAATTCTTGAACCGAAATTTCCTTTCCGGCGTTAATTTCCCACGTATCTGGGTTATGGCAATATAAACATCGCATTGGGCAACCTTGCAAAAAAATTACAAAACGAATACCAGGACCATCAACCGTTCCAAATGTTTCAATTGAGTGAATTTTACCCATTAATTATCCTTTTAAAAATTTAATATATTTTGAATATGCCAACGAATTATTATTAACAACTTTAATTTCGGTTGAACCATTACTATATTCAATTTTAAACGTTGTTGTGTCAGATAATTCATCATTAAGCACAGAAGCGTGAACCATGCCATCAAACCCACTAATCATGTGTCCAACTGCATAGTTTAAAAGTTGTTCATCTTCATCAATTCCGTCGGTTTGATTTAATATTTCAACACTAACAATTTTTTTATTTTGAAAAAGAAAACACATACATCTCTCCTGCAAAAACAATTATAACACAACTTAAAAATTTCCTATTATTTTTTTTCATACTTTTACAACTTTAAAACAAAGTTTGGTTTGTTTATACAAACTTTTATTTTATTTATAAAATAAAAAATCCCATGATTGGGATTTTTAATGGAGCTCCTGAGCGGGATCGAACCGCTGACCTACTGATTACGAATCAGTTGCTCTGCCAACTGAGCTACAGAAGCATATTAAGGTGCAATTGCACCTTTTATTTCTAATTTTTAACTTATAAACAGCTCTTTTGCTAACTAATTTAAAATTAACAATACCAAAAACAAATATTATTTAATTTCAATTAGTTTATTACCAATCAAATCACAACTTGTTAAGTAATATTTAATATTGTTTTTGTAGGTTATTAATTGTTGTTTTTTATCGTATGAATGCAAATGCCCATAAACAACAGTTGAAATTTCATATCGTTCCAACATTTTTGTAAAGTCACTATCTTCTATCTTACTGTTAAATGGTGGATAATGCATCATAACAATAATTTTTTCGTTATTAGTTTGAAGTCGTTTTGCCTCCTGCAAACTAAGTTCCAACCTTAACACTTCACGATTATAAATTTTTTCGTCATCTGGTGTTTTGTGGTTTTGTTCAGGAACTGTCCAGCCCCTTGTTCCACAAATAATGTAATCGCCAAATTTAACAGCATCATTTTGCAATGCGTGCATTTTAAAAGGCAATTCTGCACGAAGTTTGCTTATACTGCTCCACCAATAATCATGGTTGCCTTTTATAACAATCTTTGTTCCGTTGCCTAGTTTTGAAATATATTCCAAATCAGGCAAAGCATCAGTCATTTTCATT
>JAZRJQ010000076.1:0-5104 GCA_045645925.1 Clostridia bacterium
TAAAAGTTTATTCATAACACCAATTTTACACCCCTAGCAATAATGTGGATAACTTTTGATTATACCCCTCCCTTTCCAGCATTTATGCTGTTAAAATAACAAAACATGCAATATTATAAATATTCTGTTTTGTAATCAAAAAAAGCAGGTACATTTACTGTATCTGCTTTTTATCACGAAATAAAGCCATTTTTTTAATATTGTTAATTTTTATACATTGCCGTGTGTTTCAAAAAGTCCCTATAAATGTGGGTTTTTATAAGTTATCCACATTTACACATAGTAATTATTATAAATTTTTATGAATAATTATAAAATTATGCATAAAAAACCGTTAAAATGTATAAATTTTGTCGAATATTCATAAGTTTATCCACTTATCCACATAAATCAATAAAGTTATCCACATAAGTTTTCGATGTTTGTTCAGTAAATTGCGAAAATTTGTGCAGTTTTAACAAATTTTTAAAAGTTATTCACATTTTTATGAAAAAATTGATTCAAACACCCTTAGTTATTCACATTTATTTTAAGGACACAGGCTGGTTGGCACCAAATTATCCACGTTTTGATTATTCATATTTTGTGAATATTCATTATTTTGTATAGCATTCATACCACTAGGGACTTCTTCAACGCCTTCAACAATAATTCCGTTTTGTGGATTGTAATATTCATGCCTAATTTCTTTTTGTTCGGTCAGTCTTCCGTCAACATAGTATTGCACAAAAGCCTTTGCTTCAAACCCATCACGTGGATAGGTTAACCTATATGTTTCGCCTTTAAACAATACCTTATCGGTATACTCTTTGTTTGTATCAGCAACCACTTTATCGCCGGTGTGTTTTAAAGTGTTAATTGTTTCACTTTTGGTTTTAACCTGATAATCTAGTGGCTTACCATAAATTTTAACTGTAACACTTTCGCTATCACACATTGAAAGAATGTATAGTGGTGTTTCTGAGTTGTTTTTAAATTTTAAATCAGCAACATGTTCCGAAACCATTGCATCAAGTGCAAGTGGAACATACTTAACCGGCAATGTGTGTTTGTGCACTTCCAAAATTTCAGCATCAGCCAAAAGCAAAGCATTATATAGTGTTGTGCTTGCCTGACAAACTCCGCCACCTACGCCATCAACAAATCTTCCATTATATATTATTGTTGCAACTTTATATCCGTTTTCAGTATCATGTGGACCAGTAACCTTGTTAAAACTAACTTCCTGCCCAGGTTCAACCACAAACCCATTAAATTTTTCAATAGCCAATTTCACATTGCGTTTTCTGTTTCCTGTGCTATCTGCAACATAAGTTGTATATGACGAAACAAGTTTGGTTTGTTCCAAGTTTTCTTCCTTGGTTTTTTCCGGTTGAACTTCTATTGTTGGTAAATCAACAACTATATTATTACTTGTTTTAAATTGCTCATTAATATTAAAGTATAGTTCTTCCTTGTTAACCCTTAATCCCAACTTATGTTCGGTTATGTTGAAGCAATTTTTATTGTTTGCATTAAATATTATTTCGCTATCAACCGGTGCATACTCAATTTCTTTTATGATTTGTTCTATTTTTTCATCTAGCCCAACAAATATATAGTTAAAAGCAACATTAACACTTACACCTTGCTCAGCCATATTATTCAAAACTTTTGTTTGTTTTGAATAATCGTCAACAATTTCGTTTCGCTTTTGTGCTTCTTCAATAATTGTATGTATTTCACTGTTTACTTTAAAATCATCTTTTGTGTAAACCCAACTTCTGTTTTTGTGGTTTATGGTAAGATTAAAGTCTTCGCTCTTTTTTGTAAACACTTCGTAAATCAACTGCTCAGCATCAACAGCTTCCATTCCACCCACATTTACACCATTAATAACAGTTCCACTTTTTATAACATTTGTGGGGTCTTTACTCTCCAAAACAAAAAACTGACCAACCACAGCCATAACCAACACTAAACTTATGGCACACAACCCAACAAGTAATTTCCCTGCATTATCTCTTTTTAAAACTTTAACCTTTTTACCTTGCATGCCCGTATCGTAAAATGCTTGTGTGTTATTTTTTAAAACAGCTTTATGCTTTGTTTCGGTTAAAACTTCACGTTTAGTCTTTTTTGATTTTGAGTTTGGCTTTTTGGTTTTTTTAGCTTTTTTAGTTTGTTCAATTGTAATTTTTATTTTTTCATCCATACAGTAACTTTCCTTAAACACATTAGTTACCGTTAGTGTTTTTCAAAAACAAAAAAATATGTATGCTAGCAAAACAAAAAAAGTTGGGTTTTAAATCCAACTTTTTATTTTTTTAGTTATTCTGTTTCAACATTATTATTTTCAACAATTTCAACATCTTGTTCAGTTACAGGTTGAACATTTTGTTGTTTTAAAAACTCTTGTCTTTTACGATTAAATTCGTATGCTTGTTTTTTCTCTTGCGCCAAAATGCTAATAAGCTTTTCGTTTAAGAATTTTGCTTGTTCTTTCAAAATTTCCTTATCGTTAATAATCATTCCCTCAACACACATTTCAAACAAAGTGCTTTTAATTTTTGAAATAAACTCACGTTGAATTTTTAGTTCTTCAATCATGTCGGTTGCATTAATTCTAAGTTCTGCTTCGTTAAATGGAACCTTGGTTTTTTTCATGTTCATTATTTGCATTTTAATTTTGTTAATCTTGTTAGGGTTAATTAAATTTAAATATGTTTTTGTTTCAAAAGGCAAGTTTTCATATTGCAAACAAACCTTATTAGAAGCATATTCGTCTTCTTTGCAAAACAACAATTTTTGTGCAAAGCAATACGCATCAAAAACTTCTTTAATATTCTTGTTAGAATCTTTTAAACCATCTTTTCCTAACACTTGGTTAACAGAAAAAGCAATATTCTTATCAAAACTTTTTGCTTTTATGTAGTTAAATAAAACCAAACACATAAAGGCAATATAACGGCAACTTCCATCGCTTTTTAGGTACGCATTATACATTTTTCCACTTTGTTTAACTTTAAAATCCTTAAATGCCGAACCCAAAACATATTGCCACAAGTTTAGGTTGTTATAGTATTTTACAACATTACCATGTGTATCGTTTTTAAGGTGATATTTTAACCCACCATTAATGGCAACTTTAATTTCGTTTAAAACACGTTCTTTTGAAATATCTTTAACTCTGTGAGCATACTCTTTTGCCGCTTTGTAGGTTGCACCATTTGGTTTAAAACCAAGTTCACAAGTAAACCTAATCAAACGCAAAATTCGTAAGCCATCGTCTGTAAACACCACACTTGGTTCAACAACCGTTTTTAAAATTTTCTTTTTTAAATCACGCTGTCCATCAACAAAATTGTAAATTTTGTTTTCAACAATATCGTAGTATATTGCATTAACAGTAAAATCTCTACGCTTGCAATCGGTTTCAGGGTCACCAACAAATTCAACATCGTCAGGTTTATGTTTTCCAGTTTCGTCATACACTTCTTTTCTAAAAGTTGTATATTCATATTGTTCACCATTTTTTTCAATAAGAAGTGTTCCCAACTTTTTGTTAACAACGCTAACTTTAAAACCAGCCCTTCTGGCAAGCGATGCCATTTTGTTTGAAATCAACGAACCTGCAATGTCAAGGTCGTTAACCGAAAAACCCAACAAAGAGTTTCTAACATAGCCACCCACAACATAAAGTTTTTCGTTGCACTCTGCCACCTTTTGTGCCAACTTTTTTAAGTTTTCACTAACTACAATCATAAATTTCTCCACAATATTTTATGAAAATCTAACAGCATTAATAGCCCAAGCAGTTTTTGTTTTTTCGGTAATTTTAACTTTATTGCTAATTTCAACACCAGCAATAACCAAAATTTCGTTTCCAGAAGCAAGCACTGGAATATATTTTCTAAGTCTTGCAGGAATTTTTTGGTCAATCAAATAATCACTAAGGCTTTTTGTTCCACCACCAAATTTTTCAAACACATCGCCATCTTTACGATATCTCCAAATTGCATTTTTTGGAACACTGTTATAATCAATAACATGGCTATAATTTTGAATATCAAGTTTACGAGTAACACTTGCATCAATAACACCAAAATTAGGAATATCAATTTTACCACGTTCCAAAGCCCAAGTTTTTGGCTCAGGAGTAAAGTTTTTATTTGTTATTGTTATGTAGTTATATTCTTTAATAACCGATAATTTGTTAGGTAAAGTTATTCTTGCGCCATTTTCAGCTTCTAATGCTAAACTGTTAATAATTTTTAAGTGCTTTCTTTCAATATCAGAAATAACACCAATTCCTTTTAATGCTTTACGCAAAATACGGTTAATTGCTGCAATTGGATAGCTAAAATAGTTTAGTGGAATTTTAACAACTCCGGCACCTTCAACAACAACCCCACGATCATCTAGCGTTGAATAAATATAGTCATCATCCAACTTACACAATTCACCAAATGTGCAAATTGCAGAATCAGCATTTTTCCAACGATTTCTAATTAATGGCATAATCATATTTCTAATATAGTTGCGTGAAAAATCGTTATCGGAATTTGTTTCATCGTCAACATAAGGAATATCGTTTGTGTTAATGTATGCCATAATTTCCGATTTTGAAGTGTTAAGAAGTGGACGCAAATAAACACCATCTCTAACAACGTCCATACCACTAGCACCTGTTAAGCCACTACCCCTAAAAATGTGCAACAAAATTGTTTCGGCTTGATCTTGCATATGGTGACCAAGGGTAATTTTGTTTACAACTTTCTTATTAATTAACGCTTTAAAAATTCTAAAACGGCATTCACGTGCAGCAGCTTCAATTGTTAGCCCTTTTTCTTGGCTTAAACGTTTTGCATCAACTTTGTAAGAAAAAACTTTAATGTTGTTTTTGTTACAGTAGTTAACAACAAAAGAAGCATCTTGTGCACTAGTTTCACGCAAACTATGGTCAACAGTAATTGCAACACATTCAAACCCCAAGGTTTTAGAAATAGAGTTTAAATAATGAAGCAAACACATGCTATCTTTGCCACCACTAACAGCAACACCAACTTTGTCACCTTTTTGAATTAATTCATATTTTTTAATTGTTTTTTCTATACTTTTCATA
>JAZRJQ010000077.1:0-3117 GCA_045645925.1 Clostridia bacterium
AAGGACAATTTTTAGAAAAAAAAGTATTTGTTTAATTCGCGCATTGCCTTTTACAGTCCAAAAAATTGAATCGCATTTTTGTAAGAACTGTTGTTTTATTATAACTGAAATTTAATGCTAGTGTTTTAAATTTTATATGCACTACTTTATGATATATTAATAACATAAAAGAAAAGTAAGTGCATTTACTTTTCTTTTGTTTTTGTGTGAAAAATTTGTTCTCTTCATTTAACCTTAATAAATAAAAGGAGGTTTTATATTTTTTTAATAAAAATTAAAAGGAGGATAAATTATGGTAAAAAAGAAAACTAATTTAATATATGTTGTTATAATTGGTTTATTTGTTTTACTATCTTCAATATTGTTTTTAAGCTTAAATAAACAAAAACAAGTATTTGCTGATAGTAACTTAGTTAATTTTGATGTTTATACAGATTGCGATAGTTTTTTAAATGTTTCAAGTAAAACAATTAATGCTTATACAAGTGGTCATGGTACAAAAGGCAAATTGATTGTAAATCCTAATAGCCCAAACAATTTATCAATTTCGGAAATGAATGATGATGATATTGTACAAATCGTTCCAAAACAGCTATTTTCAGTTGTGGGTGATAATTTGCATATTGGTGACGAATATGGATTTTTTATACATACTGAAAACAAAGAAACATATTATAAATCAACTGTGTTAGTGTTTGACGTAGAATTAAATTCTAACTTGGTTGAAACTATTGATAATATTGTTTTAAATGTAAATTTGTAATAACGCCAGTTAAGGAATAGTTGTCTATTCTTTTTTTTTGTATTTATATTTGCAATTGTTTTATAACTGTTTAATTTTATGGTAAAATTGTAATGTGAAAATTTAGGAGTTTTAGTATGGGATTATTTAGCAAAAAACCTAAAAAAGTGGCATTGGTGCTTGGTGGTGGTGCAACAAGGGGATTGGCGCATATTGGTGTTATTAAGGCTTTTGAAGAAAATGGAATAGAATTTAACTATGTTGCAGGCACAAGTGTTGGTTCGCTTATTGGTGCTTTTTATGCTGCTGGCTACACAAGTTCACAAATGGAAGAAATGGCAAAAAGTTTAAAGGCAAAAGACATAAAAAAGGGGTTAATTCCATTTACTCCATCAAAAACCGATGGTATTAAAAAACTTGTTAAATCACATATTGGCGATGTTGACGTAAGTGACCTAAAAAAGCCATTTTGTGGGGTTGCTGTTGATGTTAGAACCGGAACTGAAATTCATTTTACTAAGGGGAATTTAGCAAATGTTGTTGCTGGAAGTTGTGCTGTTCCGGGGGTATTTTATCCTGTTGAAGAAGGAGAATATTTGTTGTACGATGGTGGAATTATGAACAATATTCCAAGCAATGTTCCAAAACTTTTGTGGGATTGTGATGCAGTTGTTACAGTTGATGTTAACTCAACTCGTGGACAAGGAACACAAAGTGAAAAATTTTTGGATACAGTTATGGCAAGCATACAAATAATGATGAAAAGTAACAGTTTGAAAGGTTATTTGCATGGCGATATTGTTATTCAACCTGATTTAAAGCGTTTTAAATCAACAAAGTTGGATTTTGTTGATGAAATGATTGCAGAAGGTTATAATGCTGCAATGTACAACATGGATAAAATTAAAATGCTGTTAAATGGCAAACTTAAACGCACACTAAAAAAAGAATTTAAAGCAAAAAGAGAATTATATAATTAATGAATAAAGAAAACAAACTATGGGGAAAGTTAATAATTTTTGGTTGTTTTACAGTGGTTTTGTTGATTAGTTTGATTTTTTATAAACCAATTGAACATATTTTAATGCTGAAACCAAACCTAAACAATATTGAAACTAATTCATTTGAAGTGCATTTTGTTGATGTTGGCAATGGTGATGCAATTTTGGTTAAATTTTCAAATGGGAAAACATTGATTGTTGATAGTGGAACAAAAGAAAGCGAAAAGAAACTGTTAACCTACATTGACAATGTTTTCTTTAATGGTAAGAAAAACAAAACTTTTGATTATGCTGTTTTAACTCATTCCGACTCTGACCATGCTGGAAACATGCTAACAATTTTAAATAATTACGCAATTAAAACTTTTATACGTCCTAAAATTTATGTTAAAAACCTAGAAATGGGTGAAAGTGGTGAACAAAATTGTTTTGAAAACAATTCTAACTATGCTCAAATTATAACCAAACTTTATTCACTTGAAAGTGAAAATAAAACAGAAGTTAAGTTTGCTGAATTTAACACTTATTATTTTACAGGTTTAAATGCAGGTATGCACATATTATCACCTGTTAAAAACTATTATTCCGAAACTAACGAGTGTTCAATTGTTATGGTTGTTTATGATGGTGACCACAAAGTTATGCTTACAGGTGATGCAACGCTAGAAAATGAACGTGAAATAATTAACAATTATAATACAAGCAAATTAGATGTTGATATTTTAAAAGTAGGACATCATGGCAGTAACACATCAACAAGTTTAGAATTTTTAAATGCAACAACTCCAAAATATGCAGTTATTTCAGTTTCTGAAATTAATAATTATCACCCAAGCCGTGAAGTTTTGAACAATATTGTTTCATACAATAACAACAATCCAATAAATAATATTTCAGTAAAACAAACAAGCAATTTGGGTAACATAGTTTTTTATGCAAATGGTACTAACGACTTTGAATTAATTAATATTAATAACATAGATGATTATTTGTTTTTAAGTTGGTGGATTGTGGTTGTTTGTTTGATTGTGGCTGTGGGTATAACCATATTTTTACCTGTTGTTGTTGCATACATTTTAAAGCAAACAAAAAGCGCAACAAAAAATTAAGTTTACAAAATTATAAAAGTTTTCATATAAAGCCTTAATAAAGGCTTTATTTTTTTTGTTTGGTGTGGGTTAAAATGTGTAAATTTCTTTTGTTTTGTGTATGATTTTAGTTAGTCAAATATTTGTTAAATTAAATAAAATACTATATAATATAAATGTATTGCAAAACAATTAAACTTGTAAATGATAAAACTTAAAAAAGGAGTAAAACATGGGAAGCAACATTTGTGTGGTTGGTTTGCTTAATAGTTACACAAAAAATGTG
>JAZRJQ010000078.1:0-5840 GCA_045645925.1 Clostridia bacterium
TGTTTAATGGCATTATGCAACAAATTGTTAGAACCAGAGAATATATTATAACTTTAAATAAATTACTTGTTTTCATATTAGTAGTATAAGCTTTTTTAAATTAATTTAATAAAAAATTATGGCGTTGTTTTTATCACAAAAAGGGGGATTATGAAAAATAAGGAGTTAAAAGCAGAGTTGGTAAAAAAACTAGATGAAATAACAAAAGAAATTCTGCGTAGAAAGAATAATAATAAATTAATAAATTATAACAACGGAAAATTTGTTCATAAAAAACAACTTGATTTTCATAAGTGTACTAAGAAAAACAGGTGGGTTTTTGGTGGTAATAGAAGTGGAAAAACCGAATGTGGCGCTGTTGAAACTGTGTGGCTTGCAACCGGCACACACCCATATAAGCAAAACAAGAAAAACATAAGTTGCTGGGTTGTTAGTTTGTCTAGTCAAGTTCAACGTGATGTTGCTCAAAGTAAAATTTTATACTATTTAAATCCTGATTTGATTGTTGATATTGTTATGAATCAAGGCAAAAAAGAAGCACCATATTTGGGAATTATTGACACAATTATTGTTAAAAATGCAATGGGTGGAACAAGTAAAATTGGTTTTAAAAGTTGTGACCAAGGCAGGGAGAAGTTTCAAGGAACAAGCCTTGATTTTGTATGGTTTGATGAAGAACCACCATACGATGTTTATTTGGAATGTAAAATGCGTGTTATTGATAAGTGTGGTGAAGTTTTTGGAACAATGACACCTTTAAAAGGATTAACTTGGGTGTATAACGAAATTTACTTAAACGAACATAACAACGAACAAGTTTGGTGTGAGTTTATGTCGTGGGAAGATAATCCATTTTTAAATAAAAATGAAATTGAAGAATTAACAAAAACATTAAATGTTGATGAACTAAATTCACGTAAATACGGCAAATTTTCAACATTTGGTGGGCTTGTTTACAACGAATTTGATGAAAATATACATGTTATTGAGCCCTTTAATATTCCTTTTGATTGGCAAGACACTTTAAGCATTGACCCTGGATTAAATAACCCACTAAGTTGTCATTGGTATGCGTGTGATTATGATGGAAATGTTTATGTTGTTGCAGAGCATTATGAAGCACAAAAAGATATTCAATATCACAGCAAAAAAATAATTGAAAAATGTAAACAATTAAATTGGAAAAGTTTAAGCAATGGCAAATATCAGGCTTTAATTGATAGTGCTGCTAATCAAAAAACTTTGTCGGGAACAAAGAGTGTTGCTGAATTGTTTTACGAACTTGGCATAAGTGTTAACACAAAAGTTAACAAAGATTTATTTTCTGGGATTCAAAGGGTTAAAAGTTACTTTAAAAATGCTAATGGTGAACCAAGATTGTTTATTTTTAAAACTTGCACAAATCTAATTAGAGAACTTAAAGGTTATTTTTGGAATAAGGCAGATGTGCCATTTAAAAAAGATGACCATTCACTTGATGAATTAAGGTACTATATTCAAAACAGGCCAGATGTTCCGTTGAAAAAATTTGAAAAGTCAGTTATTCAAAAAGATAAAGAAAAATTGATTAAAAAATTAAAGGTAAGTCGTTATGGACCTTAAAGACAAGTTGAAACAAACCTTAATTAAAAAGGCGACGGGTTATAAGGTTGAAGAAAGTGTTTGTGAATATGGTATGGAAGATGATCAGATTAAACTTGTTAAGAAAAAAGTTTCAACAAAATATTATCCGCCAGATTTAAGTGCAATAAACATGTTGTTAACTGAAAAAGAAAGTGACTATAAAAGTTTAACTGATGAAGAATTAGAAGAAGAAAAACAAAAAATTTTAAATTTGATAAAGGAGATAGATTGTGGAAATTAACAAAACTAATGCAAAAATAAAATGTGAAATTGCTGGTTGTAAAAACTTGGCAAATTATAGTGTTTCAACATGTGATAGTTCAAGGTATAATTTAAACTTATGTGAAAATTGTTTAAAGGAACTATATAAACAATTTAGTAAAGTGGTTACTCCAAAAAGTATAAAAAATGTTTATCAGAAAGGGGGATTAAATGGTAAATCATAAAAACAAAGATAATGCAGAAATTGATGAATTGGCAAAAGAGATAATTGAAGATTTTAACATTAGACGTGAAGAACGTAAAAAATTTGAAGCAAATTGGCAATTGAACATTAACTTTTTTATTGGAAATCAGTATTGTGCAATTAATGGTAACAACGATGTTGTTGATTTTGAAAAACAATTTTTTTGGCAAGAACGTGAGGTGTATAATCATATAGCACCAATTGTTGAATTGCGACTAAGTAAGTTAAGTAAGGTTCGACCAACAATGGCAGTTGTTCCTTTTTCTGATAGTGATAACGATGTTAATTGTGCTAAGGTTAGTAAAAATATTTTAAAAGCATCAAGTCATAAATTAAACCTTAGCAAACTTATAAGTGAAGCAACAGTATGGAGTGAATTGTGTGGTACTGCTTTTTATAAAGTTACTTGGAATAACCTAAAAGGTGACACAATTGGCTTAGATGAAAATGGTGTAGATATTAATGAAGGTGATGTTCAAATTGATGTTGTTAGCCCTTTTGAAATTTTTCCAGATAGTTCAACTTATTCTTCAATTGATGATTGTAAAAGTATCATGCATGTTAGGGCTTATCATGTAGACACAATTAAAGATATTTGGGGTGTAGATATTGAAGGAAATGATGTTGATGTTTTCACATTAGATAATGTTGCAAATGCTGGTGGACTTGGTTATTTTGGTAGAGTAAGTAAGGCTGGGCGTACTGTAAAACATAATTCTGCATTGGTTATTGAGAAATATGAAGCGCCTAGCATCAAATACCCAAATGGCAGATTGATTATAGTTGCTGGCAATAAAGTGGTGTATGTTGGCGAGTTGCCATATGTTAACAAATCTGAAAATAAACGTGGATTTCCGTTTGTTGGTCAATTTTCAATTGTTAATCCTAATAGTTTTTGGGGTGGTAGTGTTGTTGAACGATGTATTCCTTTGCAACGTAGTTATAATGCAATTAAAAACAGAAAACATGAATTTTTAAATAGAATTAGTATGGGTGTTATGGCTGTTGAAGATGGTTCTGTTGACACCGACAACTTAGAAGAAGAAGGTATGGCACCTGGTAAAATTTTAATTTATAGACAAGGTTCACCTGTTCCACGTTTAATTAATTCGGGAAGCGTTCCTACTGATTTTAGTTATGAAGAAGATAGACTTTTAAATGAATTTTTAACTGTTAGTGGTGTAAGTGATTTGTTAAGCAATTCAACAATTGCAAAAAATGTTAGTGGAGTTGCATTAGAGCTTTTAATTGAACAAGATGAAGCAAGATTGATTTCAAGTGCAGAACAAATTAGAGAAGCCGTTAAAGAAATTAGTAAACAAATTTTAAGATTGTACAAGCAATTTGTTAACGACAAAACTTCTGCAAAACTTGTTGGCAATAATGGTAGTATTGAAATGTTTTATTGGAGCAAATCGGATATTAATTCTGATGATGTTGTTTTTGAAACTGAAAATGAACTAAATGAAAGTTTGGCACAAAAACGTAACACAATTTTTGAAATGTTTAATTCTGGTTTGCTGCATGATGAAAATGGAAAGTTAAATAATTCTGTTAGATTCAAACTTTTAGAACAACTTGGTTTTGGTGTTTGGGAAAACACACAAGATGTCAAAACTTTGCAAATAAAAAGAGCAAACAAGGAACATTTGAATTTGATTGAAACAGGCAAACTTGAAATGCCAAAAGAAATTGATGATCATAATTTACATATTAATGAACATATTTGCTTTATGTTAACCGATGAGTATGAAAAGAAATATAATTTAAATAAAAATTTAGAAAAAACAATTTTGGATCACATAAGGCAACATAAACAATTTTTACAAATAACAAACAATAATTTAGTAGAGGAGAAATGATAATGGAAGAAATTAAAGAACAACCAATTAGTGAAGTATCGGACCAATTTTCAGCGGAAAGTGTAGTAGTGGGGTCGGCTGACAACGCTGTTGGCTCTTTAAACAAATTTAAGGATGTTAAAAGTTTAGAAGAGGCGTACGTAAACTTGCAATCCGAATTTACACGTAAGTGTCAAAAGCTTAGCGAACTTGAAAAGGATAATTCCAAAAATTTGGACCCCTTTTATGAGAAAGCTGAGTGGAAACAAAGCGTTAGTTCGTTTCTAGAACGAAATCCTAATGCGCAAAAATATGCTGGCGAAATTATGGATGTGTTAATTAACGATAAAGTTTTGGCTAGTGCTACAAACTCCCTTGATTTAGCATATGATAGAGTTATTGCTAGCAAATATAAATCAGAAGATGAATTAATCTTAGATGAAAATTTTATAAATAATTACGTTTTAAACAACGAAAAAATAAAAACTGCAATTATTAACAATTATTTGGCAGAAATAAAAAAGAACAAGTCGCCACAGCTAATTAATAGCACTAAAACTGGTAGCTTGGGAGTTACGCCTACAAAAAAACCAAGCAGTTTAAGTGAAGCAATGGCTATGGCTGAAAATTTATTTAAACAATAGGAGATAGCAATGGTTACATTAACAACTGCTCAAGACGCCTTAAAGGTTGTTTATCTTGGCGTTTTGACTGATCAATTAAACATTAAAAGCAATCCGCTTTTAGCAAAAATTAATCATACAACTAACGGTGTTAGTGGTAAAGAAATCAGAAAACTTGCACCTTATGGAATTAATGGTGGTATTGGTGCAGGAACCGAAGAAGGTAGCTTGCCTAAGGCTGGTGGAAACAAATATGTTCAATTTACAACAACTTTAAAAAACTTATATGGAACAATTGAAATTTCAGATAAAGCAATTAGAACAAGCGAAAATTCTGCTGGTGCATTTGTAAATTTATTAAATGCCGAAATGGAAGGCTTAATTAAAGCAAGTAATTTTAATCTTAGTAGAATGCTTTATGGCGATGGAACAGGAAGATTAACAAACTCAATTTCGCATACTGCTGGAACAAACTATTTTGTTGTTGATAACATTAAAAATTTTATTGAAGGTCAACGTGTTGGTCTTTATAATTTGGAAGATAATATTTATTACAGTAATGCTCATTCTTTGGTTGTAACAAAAATTGATAGAGCAACAAACACAGTTTATTTTGACAAAAATTTCAACACTCAACTTGACACCAGTAAATTTGTGTTTACAATGCAAAGTTCATATGGTTTAGAAATTACAGGTTTAGGCAAAATTTTTGATGATTCTGAAATGCTGTACGGTTTAAGCCGTAACGATTACGATTGGTTGCGTCCATATCAAAAGAATGAAGTTGGAAATTTAACCGACACAGTGATTCAAACAGCAATTGATAATTTAGAAGATTTTGCTGGATCAACTGTTGATTTTATTACATGTTCAAGTGGTGTAAAACGTGCTTATCAAGAACATTTAAGCACATTCAAACGTAATGTTGATGTTATGGAACTAAGTGGAGGTTACAAAGTAATTTCTTACAACGGAATTCCATTGGTTTCAGATAGATTTGTTGAATCTGACACAATGTTTTTACTAAACACAAAAGCATTTAATATGCATCAATTATGTGATTGGCAATGGCTTGAAAATGAAGATGGCAGAATTATTCACCAAATGTCAGGCAAACCAACATATAGTGCAACATTAGTTAAATATGCTGACTTAATTTGTGACCATCCAGGTGGACAAGCTAAATTAAGTGGTATTACAGTTGCTTAATTTTAGGTTTATTAACTTATCAATTTAGGGTTTTAAGGTGTAACAATAAGTTGCACCTTAAAATTTTTTTAAAAGGTG
>JAZRJQ010000079.1:0-4363 GCA_045645925.1 Clostridia bacterium
GATATGGACGGCAATCATGATGACCTTTACAAACAATTTTGGCCAGCAGATTTGCATGTTATTGGTAAAGATATTGTTAGATTCCACATTATTTATTGGCCTATTTTCTTAATGGCGCTAGGTTTGCCACTTCCAAAACAAATTTATGGTCATGGTTGGCTATTGCAAGATGGCGAAAAAATGAGTAAATCAAAAGGTAATGTAATGTACTTTGATGATTTAGCATCAGTTTTTGGTAGTGATGCTGTAAGGTATTTTGTTTTAAACGAAATGGGTTTTGAAAATGATGGTTCGGTTGGTTGGGAAACTTTAACCGAAAAAATTAATTCAGACCTTGCCAATGTTTTTGGTAACTTGGTTTCAAGAACAATTGCCATGACAAACAAATATTTTGGTGGCAAAGTAACAAACAAAAATGTTGCAGAAGATGTTGATGCAAGTTTGAAAGAAGTTGTTGTAAATGCTTATGCCAAAGTTCAAACAAAAATGGATAACTTAAAAATTTCTGATGCTATTAGTGAAGTTATGAGTGTGTTCCGTCGTGCAAACAAATATATTGACGAAACTTGCCCTTGGGTTTTAGCAAAAGAAGAAAACAAAGATAGGCTTGAAACAGTGTTATTTAACTTATGTGAAGCAATTATGGTTGGCACAACACTGCTTAGCCCATATATGCCAACAATCACCCAAAAAGTTGCAGAAATGTTTAACACAACTTTAAGAAGTGTTGAAACAATTGCTGAATTTGGTAATATAAAAGAATATAACGTAACACAAACACCAGAAGTGTTGTTCCCAAGATTAGATGTTAAAGAAGTGCTAGCAAAAGCCGAAATTATTAAACAAGAACAAATTAAGGAATACAACAAAGAAAATGGTATTGTTGTGGAAGAACCAAAGGAAAGTAAACCAATTATTGAATTTGGTGATTTTGAAAAAGTTGAACTAAAAGTTGGAACTATTGTTGATAGTGTTAAAGTTGATGGTAGCGATAAATTGCTTAAAAACACCGTAAAACTTGGCGCTGAAACCAGAACAATTGTTAGTGGTATTGCAAAAACTTATAAACCAGAAGATATTATTGGAAAACAAGTTGTTGTTGTAACAAACCTTGCTCCAAGAAAATTAAAAGGTATTGTAAGTGAAGGTATGATTTTGTGTGCATACGATGAAAAAACACAAAATTTGGCTTTGATTAGCCCAATTTCAACATTTAAAGATGGATGTGAAGTTAGTTAATGAAATTTATGATTGATACACATTGCCATTTAAACGATAAAAAATTAATTGGCAACGTGGAAGAAATTGTTAATAATTTTAAAAATGATAACCTACTGCAAGTTATAGTGGTAGGTTATGATTTTATTTCAAGCAAGTTGGCTGTTGAACTTTCGCAAAAATACGATAATGTTTATGCTGAAATTGGTTTGCACCCATCAGATGCTGAAAAGTGGAACACAGAATTTGAACAATTTTTGACTGATAACTTAAACAACAAAAAAGTTGTTGCTTTGGGTGAAATTGGATTGGATTATCATTATGAAAATTTTGATAAACAAACACAAATTAACACATTTGTAAAGCAGTTGGAAATTGCAGATAAGTTCAAGATTCCTGTTGTAATTCATGTTAGGGATGCAATAGGTGATTTGATTGAAGTTTTGAAACAAAACAAACACTTAATAAATAATGGTGGAGTTGTTCATTGTTTTAATGAGAGTGTTGAAAGTTATAAAATTTTAAAACAGGTTGGATTTAAATTTTCGTTTGGTGGTGCAATTACGTTTAAAAATGCAAAAAATGCACCTGAACTGCTTAAAATTGTTGATTTGAATGATGTTTTGCTTGAAACTGATTGTCCATATTTAACACCTGAACCATTTAGGGGAAAGGTTGTAAACGAACCAAAATATGTAAAGTATGTTGCATTAAAGATTGCAGAATTTAAAAATATGGAAGTTGATGAAATTATTGAAATTGCAAACAAAAATACTTATGAAGTTTTTAAAAAATTAAGGAAAATGTAATGGCTGAAAAATTAGATATAAAATTTAATAAAAGTTTTGGTCAAAACTTTATATTTGACACAAATTTGCTTAAAGCCATTGTTGCTGATGCTGGTGTAAATAAATCTACTGATGTGTTGGAAATTGGCACTGGTGCAGGAACATTAACAAAAGAAATTGGGCTTATGGCAAACAAAGTTGTTAGTTACGAAATTGACACAAATTTGATGTCTACCATTTCAAACACATTAAGCGCTTCTAATAATGTTCAAGTTGTGTTTAGGGACATTATGAAGGAAGATATGGCTTTAATTGAAAGTAATTTTGAAGATGATTATGTTATGGTTGCAAATTTGCCATATTACATAACAACTCCAATCATATTTAAGTTTTTAGAAAATGCAACAAGGCTTAAAACCATGGTTATAATGGTTCAAAAGGAAGTTGCTGAAAGATTATGTGCAAAAAGTGGAACAAGTCAATATGGGGCAATTACGGCCGTTATTAATGCAGTTGCAAACACAAAGATTACCCGAATTGTAAAACGTAATATGTTTATTCCTGCACCTAATGTTGATAGTGCAGTGGTTAGAATTGATTTTGTTGAAAATAAGTATGATGTTAAAAATTTTAATAACTTAAACAAACTTATTAAATGTGCTTTTCATATGCGTCGTAAAACACTTGTTAACAACCTAAAAAGTTCTTTTGGGTTAAGTGGGGAAAAGGTTGAAAATGCATTTAAACAAATGAACTTAGATAAAGGTATTAGGGGTGAAGTGTTAAGTCCTGAACAATTTGTTGAACTTAGCAACATATTGTTTGATTAAAATAAAAAAAAGAACGTTTTTAAACGTTCTTTTTTTGTTTATTTAAATTATGAAATCCATTGTTCTTTTTCACCAGTTTCTTCGTTTGTTTGTGGTTCAACAGGAGTGTGACCTTCACTAAACACACCAACAAATTCTGATTTAACTTCACTTACTTCTAGGTCGGTTCTGTTTAAGTAGTAGTTAGCTTCGCTTCCATCTTCTGGTGTATAACTTGAATAGAAGTAAACATTTCTGCCATCGTAGTCGATGCAAACGTTTGTATCAAGTTTTAGTGTTTTACCATTTGTTTCAACTGTAACTGCTGTTGGATTAACTGCTGTTACATCAATATAACTAATAACATTATTTTCTAGGAAGAATAATTTTGAACCATACAATTTAACACCAGTAATTGTTGCAGAACCAGAGTAAATTGTTTTTGTTTCTTTTGTGTTTCCCACAACTGAAATTAATTTAATGTTGTTTGAACTATCAATTGCAACAACGTCGCTTCCAACATAAAGTTCGTTGTTAGCATCTAATACAAATTTAGATGAGTAGGTTGCATTCAAAATTTCGGTTTCTTTTGCTTCGTTAAATGCTTTGTTTGCACTTAATTCATATTTGCAGAAAACTGAGTTTGTTGAACCACTTTTTGTTCTTGAATAATATAGGCAATTGTTTTTAACATCTTCAATTGTGTAAGTGTTACCATTTGATGCAACAATTTCTTCTGTTGTTTCGCCAACTTTAACTCTTGCTAAAATGTTTCCACCAAGTGTTCCTAGGTTGTCGTCTTCGGTAATTGTACGAGTGTAGTAAACATAGTTATTAAATCCATCAACCAAAGCATTTTTACCATAGTTAACATCGGTTGAAAGTTGTTTGTCAGTTTTAATTAAGCCAACACTTGTTGCGCTTGATGTCATAACAACTGGGCTTGGTTTTTTGTCGTAACCATTAATGCTAACAATTTTTGCACCGTCAACAATAACAATGTTTGCTTTTCCATCAACTTCGTAAACTGTCCAGTTTGTTGCAGTTAATGTTTGGTCGGTTGTATATAAAACTTTGTTATCTGTTCCGTTAATGTTAATACGACAAATGTTGCTTCTTGCATTTAACAAATTACCATATTCATCGTTTTGCATGTTTGGTGTTGCATAATAAATATAGTCTTTAAAAATGTAGAAATTAGCATTTTCTGTTCCAACAATTTGTGGTACAACACATTCAGATTTTGTTAGGAAACCATCTTCATCGTGGCTAATGGTGTTATTGTCTAATTTAACACGATAAATTGAACCAATAACTTGTTTGCCCCAAACGTTATCTTGGTCTTTAACCAAATTTTCGTAAGATTTAAAACCATTAACGTAATATAAATAATTTCCTTTAACAACGGCCATACCACCATTTGAAATAATAGGGTCGTCTGTTTTTGGGTTTTCAAGTAATCCTTTGTTGCCACAACCTGTTAACAAAACGGTTGCAGATAAAAATAGTGTTAAAACTAATAATAAAAACTTTTTCATTTTTTCTCCA
>JAZRJQ010000080.1:0-8829 GCA_045645925.1 Clostridia bacterium
CAACTATGTTTGGAGTGGCGATTATTCAGGTTTAACTGAAATTACGCTAACATACAAAATAATTGGTTCAGAACAAAACGATTGGACTGTTGAACCAACAATATCAAACAATTGGATATATGGACAAAAAGCAACAGCAAATGCAAGCTCACTGTATGGCGAATATAAAATCATGTTTAAACCATATGGGGCAGAAGATGCAGATTATGTTGAATTTGATGTGGAAAAATCTGGCACATATAGTGTAGGGAAATATACTGCAATCTTTGTTGTTGAAAACGAAGATGCAGATAACTTCAACGAATTAAGAACTGACGAAATTTCCTTTGAAATTAAGTATTACGAAGTTGATGTTCCAGAAGTTAAAAACTCAGGTGTTACATATAACGCACAAGAACAAACTGCTGATATTACAAAAGGTGACAACTACACAATTTTAAATAATAAATATACAAATGCAGGAACACATAAAGTAACACTTACACTAACAAACGATAATTACATTTGGAAAGGTGATAGTGTAAGGGTTGCAACAAAACAATTAGACTTTGTAATTAACAAAGTAGAAAACACACAAAATGTGGCAACTGAAATTACAGCAACTTATGGTGACTTGCTAAGTAAATATTTGCCTACAAGCAACACATACGGAAGTTGGAGTTGGCAAACAACTGAAACAACAGTAGGTAATGCAACAACAATAGCAGAACCTACAAGAACATTTGTTGCAGTTTACACTCCATACGAAGATTATAAACAAAACTATGCAAGTAGAACTGTAAGTGTTGAATTTGCAGTAAACAAAAAAGATGTAATAATTCCTACAATTGCAAAAGTTACATATAATGGAAATAGCCAATCTCCATTAAATAATGAGATTGATAGAAATTCTGAAATTTATGAAGTGAGTCAAGATATTAATGAATCTCAAGTAGGAAAATACACTGTAATTTTAAAATTGAAAGATTCTAACAACCATTACTGGAGCACAAGTAATTTGTCAGAAAATGTTGGTTATTTGTCAGAAGATGTTTCTTATGTTAACTTGTACTACACAATTGGTAGTGCAACAAATACTTGGAAAACAGCTCCAACATTATCAAGCAAATGGGATTACGGCACACTTGCAACTGCTAATGCAAAAGCAGAATTTGGTGGTTATACAATCAAATTTAAAAAAGCAGGTGCAGATGATAGCACATATGTTAACTTTGATATTACAAAATCTAACACATATGCAATGGGTAACTATGTTGCAATATTCGTGGTTAACGAAAGTAGAAGTTTATATAATTCAAACTTGTTAAATTACAATGGTTTAACTTCTAACGAAATTCCTTTTGAAATTAAACAACTAGAAATTGCTAAGCCTACTGTAACAAATTTAACACATGTGTATAACGGTGGTTCAAACTCTGCTACAATTGAAACAAGTAGTTATTATTCTATAACTGGTAATTCAAGAATAAATGTTGGCAGTCAAACTGTAACAATTTCACTTAACAACGAAAATTGTAAGTGGAAGAATGGTGGAAGGGAAAACTTAACTTACACCTTAACTGTTGAGCCTGCAACAAACACTTGGACATCAACTCCACAAAACATAACAACAACTTATGGTGGTTCTTACACTCCATTGGCAATTGCAGAACTTGGAACAACAACCGTAACATATAGTAACGATGGTGGTGCAACTTACACATCAACAAAACCTTCAAATGCAGGTGACTATAAAATTAAATACACAGTTCCTGCAAATGTGGTTGATGGCGTTACAAACTATGCTGAAATTAATGCTGTTGTTGATTTGAAAATTGAAAAAGCAAACATTTCATTGGGTGGCTACACATTAACAGACAAACCTTATTATGAAAATTCAGCGCTTGCAACTGTTAACAGTAAGTTAACTGCAACAGGTGTTAATAATACCGATTTAAAACAAGCAGGTACATTTACTATTGATGGTTCGCTTGTGTTAAAAACAACAAATCCAACAGTAAACAGAACTTACGAAACATTATCATTTAATGTAACAGTTACACCAAATGCTGCAACATTGGCTAACTATAATGCTCCGGCAACTGTAAAGGGTTCAATTAACTTAAACAGAGTTGCTTACATTGGTTCAACATATTATGGTAGTATTGAAAATGCATTATCAGAAGTTGAAAATGCAACAAGTGCTACAACTGTTATGGTTGTTCCAAATACAAGTGGCGATGTTACAATTGCATCAAACGTTACAATTGGTAGTAAGGTTACATTGGCGTTGCCATATTTAAGTGCCGCTGATAACAAAACTCATGTGGTTAATTCAAATTTTGAAGCATATTTGTGTAATCAATCAGATGATCAAGCTGTTAATAACAGCGTTGCAGTTGAAAATATTCCAACCGATTTTGATTATATGAAATTAACCAATAAGGTTGTTGTGTTGCGTGGTGTAACAGTAACCAATAAAGGTGTTTTAAAAATTGCTGGCGAAGTTTCATGTGGTTCAACAAATACTGGTGTTTGTGGCAACACTGCAAGAAATTTTGCAGAAATTGAATTGCAAGATGGTGTAACACTTTCTGATGGGACAAATGTTGAAGGTGCAAAAATTGTTTCAGAAAATGGAAGTTCGGTTTTTGTGTTTGGTTTTATTGATGAAGATCTTACAAGCACAAATAGAAGTTTGCCAGGAAGTGTAACATTAAATGATGGTGCACATTTAGATATTCCTTTTGTTGTTAATGACGTTGGTGGTGGAACATACATGACTGCATGTTATGTTGGGGTTTTTATTGGGTTAAAAATTACTCCATTTAAACAATTTGAACTTAGAAATATTGTAACAAACATGACAATCAATGCGGGCGCAACAGTTATGGGTCATGCAAACGTGTTTGGAAACAGTGAAGTTAATTATACCGAAGTTAAATTGATTGGTCCTGATAGTGGATATTTAATCAATTTATCAAGTGGTGCAAAACTTGAATGTAAGTATGAATCGTTAGATAGGTTAAGTTTATCTGCAACTCAACAAATTAATAATATTTGGTGGTATGGTACAAATCACTTAACCTTTAAAGGTGGTGCTACTGCAAATAAATTATCATTAAGATTGTTGGATCAAGATGTAGATACTTCAACTGTTCCATTCCCAATTTCTTGGCGTCAAAACATTACATTGGCAAATTTAGATGGTAAAACGGGTGCACAATATTCAATGTATAATGGATATAAAATGCTTCCAGGTGCAGTGTTTAAGGTAAATGCAGGTGTTACATTGAATATTACCAATTTAAATATTTATGATGCTGGTAAATTTAATGATAATCCAGATAAGGGGTATCCTGTTGTGCCATGCAGATATGGATATTATAGAGATGGTTATACTTCAATGAATTTAAGCGCTGCTTATTTTGAATTGAATGGAACAATGGTTGCATCTGGTGGCGTTGGTGGCAAAGTTTATTCAAAAACTAATGGTGCAAGCATTAAGGTGGCAAAGAACCAATTTAAAAGTTATGAGGTTGATAAATATTCATCAGGTATAATTTCAAGTAGATATACAATTGATACAAAATTAACCTTAGTTCATTCTGATGGTTCAACAAAATCTGGTTCTAAAAACACTACTTATACCTATAATGGATCAACTTGGAGTTAATAAAGTAAAAATAAAAAGAGTGGGCATAAATCTCACTCTTTTTGTTTGCTATATTTGTGGTGTGATTTTAAAGATTTTGTTTTATAACTGATTGGTTGATTGTGGCAAAATAACAAAGGTGTAAGTAACAACGAAATCAAATTTCCCATAAAATGTAATATCTGCATGTTATGGGAGTTTTTTATGGATTCATTTTATATAAAAGGTGGAACTTCGCTAAATGGTGAGGTTAAAATTCCAAGTGCTAAAAATGCAATTTTGCCAATTTTGGCTTGTTCAATTATGTGTAATGGGGTTGTTCAGTTAAACAAGTGTGCAATGTATTCCGATGTGGGTTACATGGTAAAAATATTAACCGATTTAGGTGCAAAATGTGAACTTCAAAACGATACGTTAATTATTGATGCAAGTGTTGCCGATAAGTTTTCAATACCAGAAGAATATACAAAAAAAATCAGGTCATCAATTTTTATGTTAGGGCCACTTGTTGCCAGATTCAAAAAAGCAAAAGTGGCATATCCTGGTGGGTGTAACATTGGCACACGACCTATTGATTTACATATTAAAGGTTTGGAAAGTTTAAATGTTAAAATAGAAGAACGCCATGGCTATATTTATTGTGATGCGTCAAATTTAAGTTGTGGTGAAGTGCATTTGGATTTTCCGTCAGTTGGTGCCACCGAAAATGTTATGATGGCGGCACTGCTAGCAAAAGGAACAACGGTAATTTATAATGCTGCAAAAGAACCAGAAATTGAAGATTTGCAAAATTTTATTAATGCAATGGGTGGCAAAGTTAGCGGTGCAGGCACAAGCACAATTGTTATTACAGGTGTTGAAAGTTTGCATGGTGTAACATACACACCAATTAGCGATAGGATTATTACAGGAACTTATTTGATTGCTTGTGCTGCTGCTGGTGGAAAAGTTACATTATTAGACACAAATCATAGTTTTAATACAGCATTAATTTCTAAACTTAAACAAACCGGTTGCAATATTAAATTAAAAAATGATAAAATAACTATTGAAGTAGGACATAGGCTAAAAAGTGTACCCAAAATAGAAACTTTGCCTTATCCGGGGTTTCCTACTGACTTGCAAAGTCAGATGTTAACCTTGCAAACTGTTTGTCGTGGCACAAGTGTTATTATTGAAAATTTGTTTGAAACACGATTTAAAATTTATACCGAACTTGCCAAAATGGGTGCAAACATTATTGTTAAAGACCGTATGGCTTTTGTAAATGGTGTCAAAACTTTATATGGTGCAAATGTTACTGCGCCAGATTTAAGAAGTGGGGCAGGTTTGGTTATTGCAGGAATTTGTGCACAAGGTTATACAACAATTAACGATGTTTACCACATAGACAGGGGTTATTTGAATATTGAAAATGATTTAAACTGTTTGGGTGCAAACATTGAACGAATAAAACAAGGATAAAAATGAAAAACCTTAGACTAGTTATTATTTTAGGAATATTTGTATTTTTAACTTTAATAATAGTTTTGTGTAGCACCGTGTTTACATTGAGCACGGTGGATTTGGGTTGGCTTTCAACAACAAAAGTTTTAAGCGACAAATCCGATTCACAAATAATTCAAAGTGGCGAGTTTGAAGCTGGTCAAAGTGTTTTTTTGATTGATAAACAAAAATATACACATAATTTAGAAAAAAATAACCCATACTTAAAAGTTTTGGGTATGGAAATTAGATTTCCTAACAAATTAAAGGTTACTGTTTCAGAACGTGAAGAACTTTATGTTTTAAAAGTTGTTAACGAAAACAGTGCTTCTGGTTACAGCTATGTTTATTTGGATTACGAACTAAAAGTTTTAAAAATAACTGATACGCAAGTTGTGGCTAATCAACAAAATCCTGCAATTTTAACAATTCAAAATTTAAACTATACAATTAACGATTTTGAACTTGGCGAATTTGCCGAAATGCCAGTTAACGATATGTTAAAATCGGCTGGAAGTATGCTAACAAGCGCAGGTTACACAAACAAAATTTATAAAGCATTAATTAAAACAATTGATGTTAAATATGATGTTAATTCAACAATGGAAATTCAAACAACCTATGGTTTAAAATTAAGGCTTTTAAATGCACAAATTGATACAAGCCAAAAAATGTTAAAAGCATTAAGTGTTTATGAATATTATCACAACACACATCCAGAAATTGTTGCTGGCGATATTACTGTTTACGATTATATGGGTGAAATTGTTGCTGCTGGTCCAAAAATTAATTAATAAAATTTATCGAAATTTGTAATTAAAATGGTAAACACTGTTTTACCATTTTTTTACGCCATTAATTTTATAAACTTGGTTTGACACAATGTTTTAATAATTATATACTAATTAAGTAACAAATAATTTGGGTGGTATATGAAGGAAGAATTTAATTTTTTAGGGTTTAAAATTAATACAAGAAAATTTTTAATGTCGGTGGCTATTTTTGCCGGTGTACTTATTGTTTTATTGCTGTTAGATATGTTTGTTTTAAACATTAGCTGGTATGGTTTTTTAATGGGTTGTGCGTTCTTGTTGGCTGTAATAATGGCAACCGATCTTATGAAAGAGCGTGACCTTAACCCTGATTTGCCGTACGACCTTATTTGGTGGGTGTTCCCACTTTCAATTGTGGGTGCAAGAATGGCTTTTGTTTTAAACAATCTTGATTCCTACGAAACTTTTTGGGAGATGCTTCAAGTTTGGAACGGTGGTTTGTCAATTTATGGTGGTGTAATGGGTGGAGCCGTTGGCTTGGTTATTTGTTGCTTAATTAAAAAACAAAATATTATATCTGCAATGGATTGTGTTGTTCCAGTTTTAATTTTGGGGCAAGCAATTGGCAGATGGGGAAACTTTATAAATCAAGAAGTATATGGTTGGGAAGTAACAAACAAGGCATGGCAATGGTTTCCGTTTGCTGTTCAAATTGGAAGTAGATGGCATTTGGCAAACTTCTTTTACGAAAGTATGCTTGATTTAGCAGGATTCTTTTTGTTGTTGTTCCTTTTAAGAAAAACAAAACAAAAAGGCTTGGTTGCGTGTTCTTATCTAGTTTTTTATGGTTTTATAAGATTTTTCTTGGAACAATTGCGTGATCCTAAATTTATTTTATATATTCCAGGAACAACGATTGAGTGGAGTGCATTAACTAGTGTTATAATGTTTAGTATTGGGGCAATTGGGCTTTTAACAATTTTTATTGTTAACAGGGTTAAAAAGTATAAAAACATACAATAATTTGTTGTATGAAAAAATATGTTTTGTTTAATGTAATTAACACAATATTGTTGCTTGTGTATGTGACAGTTGTTGTTTTGCAAAATCAATTTAAAATTGTAAAAATTAGCAATTCAGACTTTTGGTTTTCAGTTTTGATTGTTATTGTGGGATTATCATTAATTTTTAAAGCCGTAATTTTTAAAAGTGATAGTTCAACATGGTTTGGTTTTTTGCTGTTTACAATTGGTAGTGTTATTTATTTTTCAAAACTATATAGTTTAAGTTTTGCCATACTTTGGCCAACGATTTTAAGTGCAATTATGTTTAGTTCGTTAATTGTTGCAATCTGTTTTTCGGATTGGTTTCATTTAAAAATTTCTGTTTGGTTTTTTATTGTAAGTGTGGTATGTTATTTGTATTCATTTAAAATTTTAAGTTTATTTAAGTTTATTGTTTTAATTGTGATTAGTGTTGTTTTGGCTTTTTCTATTGCAAAATTAATTCCAATTAAAAGTGTTTTTAATAAAAAGGAGTAATAATGGCTAAGTTTGGCATTGATAAAAAGGGCTATAATCCTAGCGAAGTTGATGATTATATTAATAAAATGTATTTAAAATATGAAGATAAACTTCGTGAACAACGTGATAGAGTTGTAACTTTAAAAAAGGAAGTTGAATCTTTAAATTCAAGGCTTGCTAATTACGAAAATAAAGACGAACAAATTAGCAAGGCTTTAATTTATGCTGTTGAAAAGGCTGAACAAATTGAAACTAATGCAAAAAATGTTTACAACTTGGAAATTAAACGAATTAATGCATTATATGAACGTTGGGAAGAATTGCTTTTGGAAGTTGAAAAACATTGCCCAGAAGTTAATGCAAATGGTTACATAAATTCGTTAATGGAAGATTTTAAAGCAAGCATTCAAGAAGTTTCAAAAACAGGCTTAACCCTAAACACAAAATCAATAAAAGACGAAATTAAACGTACAAGCGATCAGTTTATTAAAAACATTTTAAACAAAATGAGCTATGCTGTTAATCAAAAACCTGTTGAAATTGTTGAACCTGTTAAACCTAAAAAAGAACTTTTATCAAAACCAATTCCACAACGTGTTCAAGCAAAACAAACAACAAAACAAACTGCTGAAACCAAACAAAATGTTGAAAATGTTAGGGCAGATGTTGTAAAATCAGAACCAGTCAAAACACCTGAAACCAAAAGTGTTGGTACAATTTCTTCAATTAGCGAAAGATTAAAACGTTTAAACTTAATTAACAGAGCACCAAGTGTTAAAGTTAAAAAGGAAGAAAGTTTGGCTGATAAATACTTAAATTCTGATGATGATATTCAAATTAATGCTTATGCTAAAAACTTTACTAAAAAGAAATTGGAAAAATCAAAAGCAGGTTCGCCATTTAACTTTATTGAATATCCTGAACCAAATGAAACAGGGTTTGACTTAAAAGATGCATTAAATCCAAAAGAAGATTTAGATGAAATTATGAAAGCGTTTGATTTTTTTGATAACGAATAATTAAAAGAAACCAATAACAAGGTTTCTTTTTTTTGTTGATAGGGTAAATATTAATTGGATTATTATTAATATAATATATTACATAGAATAGTATAATAAGCAGGAGTTGTTTCTTGTTTAAAATATTAAAATCCATAAAATATTAAATTTGGGGTATAAATATATGGTTAAAATAACCAAACTTTTTGTTAAAACAGGTCAAAAAGTGGCAAAAAAGGGCTAAAAACCATGAACACGTGGATATGTGTTTAGATAGAAAGTAAAAAAGGTAAAAAAATATTAAAAAAAGATTAAAAAAAGTGTTGACTTGGGTTTTAATATATAGTACAGTACCAATGCGTTCAACAAAAGAGCGCATGCACAATAACAATAGAATACAGATAATAAAAGAGCAA
>JAZRJQ010000081.1:0-9223 GCA_045645925.1 Clostridia bacterium
AAAAATGGTTGGTTTAAGTGTTGATTGGAGCAGAGCAATTTCAACATGCGACCCTGAATATTACAAATGGACACAATGGCAATTTTTGCAATTTTACAAACATGGATTGGCTGAAAAACAAGAAACAACTGTTAACTGGTGCCCAAACTGTGGAGTACTAGCAAACGAAGAAGTTGAAGGTGGATATTGTTGTCAATGTCACAGCGAAGTTCAACAAAAATCTAAGGCACAATGGATTTTAAAAATGACCAAATATGCTGACAGACTTGAACAAGACTTAAAAGACACTGACTACATGGAACACATTAAAACCAGTCAAATCAACTGGATTGGTAGAAGCGAAGGCGAAAAAGTAACATTTAACATCAAACAAGGTGGAAGTTTTGATATTTTCACAACTTGTATTGAAACAATTTATGGTATAACCTTTATGGTTTTAGCCCCAGAACACGAACTTGTTAACAAATTAAAAGACAAAATTGAAAACTGGGACGAAGTTAGCGCTTATGTTGAACAAGCAAAACGCAAAAGCGAATTTGAAAGAAGCGAACTTAACAAAGGTAAAAGTGGTGTTTGCTTAAAAGGTATTACAGCAATCAACCCTGTAAACGGCAAGGAAGTTCCAATTTACTTAGGCGATTTTGTTTTGGTAAGTTATGGTTCTGGCGCTGTTATGGCAGTTCCTTCTCACGACCAACGTGACTACGAATTTGCATTAGAACACGGAATTGAATTTATTAAAGTTATTGAAGGTAACAACGAAAAAGAAGGTTGTGCTTACGAAAAATATGATTATTTAGGTGCTGGCGCAACATTGTTAAACTCTGCCGAATTTAATGGTATGGTTGTTGAAGATGCAAAAAAAGCAATTGCTGAAAAATTAGAAAAAATGGGCGTTGCTGAAAAACAAGTAAACTTTAAAATGCGTGACTGGGTGTTCAGCCGTCAACGTTATTGGGGTGAGCCAATTCCAATGGTTTATTGTGAACATTGTGGTTGGCAACCTGTTCCGGAAGATCAACTTCCTGTAACATTACCTATTGTTGACAGTTACGAACCTACACCAGATGGTGAAAGCCCACTTTCATTAATTACTGATTGGGTTAACACCACCTGCCCTAAATGTGGTGGTCATGCTAAACGTGAAACTGACACAATGCCAGGCTGGGCTGGTTCAAGTTGGTACTTCATGCGTTACTGCGACCCACACAACGACAAAGAATTTGCAAGCATGGACGCATTAAAAAGTTGGATGCCTGTTAACTTGTACAACGGTGGTAACGAACACACAACACGTCACTTGTTGTATGCAAGATTCTGGAACAAATTCTTATACGATATTGGTTTAAGCCCTGTTAGTGAACCGTTTAAATCAAGAATTAGTCAAGGATTGGTATTGGGTTCTAACGGCGTTAAAATGAGTAAGAGTTTGGGCAACGTTGTTGACCCACGTGATGTTATTAACGAATATGGCGCAGATAGTTTGCGTGTTTGGGAAGCCTTTATGGGTGATTACTTCCAAAGCGTAAATTGGAGCGACGATGGTGTTAAAGCTTGTCACAAATTTATTACAAAAGTTTACAACTTCCAAGATATTTTGGTTGATGGTGACGAATATTCTGACGAACTTAGTGTTCAAATGCACACAGCAATCAAAAAGGTTACACAAGACATTGACAATGTTAAATTCAATACAGCAATTTCAGCATTAATGATTATTGCAAACGAAGTTCAAAAAGTTGGCAAAATTAACAAGGCTGAATACAAAACATTGTTAACATTGTTAAACCCTTTTGCACCACATATCACCGAAGAAATTTGGAGTGCTCAAAACTTTGGGCCAAACATTAAAGATGCTGTATGGCCTGTATGGGACGAAGCAAAACTTGTTAAAGACGAAATTGAATACGCAATTCAAATTAACAACAAAATTGTAACCAGAGCAATGATTGGTTCAAACTTAACCAACGAAGAAATTGAAAAATGTGCTTTAAACAACGAAAAAGTTAGTGCTGCTATGAACGGCAAAACATTTGTTAAAGCCATTGTTATTCCAAAACGTTTGGTTAACATTATTGCAAAATAACAAACAAAAAAGAACGTGAAATTCACGTTCTTTTTTATAAATTTATTGAAAAGCCATTATTACCATACGAACCATAAACATTTGCAAAGTTCGGAGTTCTAACACCTAAATTTTGCGATATTTCCAAAAATACATTGCTTTTGTTAATTAATGATGATAGTTCTGTTTGCGACATTTGAATAATCATCTTTTTTGCTTCGCTATAATTTGCAAGTTTAAAATAGTCTATCAAAATAATGGTTGCAACAAAGTTTGCATTGTGTTTTTTGTTTTCACGTTCCATCAAACTTAATCTTGCTTTTTCGTGTTCACCTTTTCTAATCAATATTAGTTCTTTTGTTATAGAACCTTTAAAAATTCCAGTAAACAATTTTACGATAACCGAAACACCAATAACAACAAAAGCTCCTGGAACAAGCAAAAATGGTAAAGCAAAAAAATCATCAAGTTCAACAATCAAACCAACAAACGAAGACATAAAAATACTAAACGCAACACCAGTCCACAAAAACATAAACATAATAACAAAAATGTTTCCAGCAGTTGTGTTGATTGCAGACGCCTTGCACAATGTTGCCAACTCTTGGTCATCTAATTCTCTTACATCAAATTGAAGTTCAACATCAGCTTTCTTTTTATTCTTTTTTGTTTCAGTTTCGGCATTGTTTGAACTTAAAAACACTGAACCACAATATTCACACGTTAATGTTTTATTATTAATTCCAGCACCACATTGAGTACATATTAGTTTTTTCATACAAAACTCCTTAACTACATCAATTTTAACACATAACTTTACAAAAATTAATCAATTTAACCAAAATAAAAAAATTCACCAAAAAGTTATTTAAAATAATATTACAAAACATTAAATTATAGTATAATGTTAATAGGTTAAATGTGTGTCAAAATCACTTTACACCTTACTTAATATAAATTTATAGGAGAACACTTATGAACTTAAAAGGTACAAAAACTGAAAAAAATTTAATGGAGGCTTTTGCTGGTGAAAGCCAAGCAAGAAACAAATATACATATTATGCTAGCAAAGCAAAAAAAGAAGGCTACGAACAAATTGCAGCAATTTTCACTGAAACTGCTGACAACGAAAAAGAACATGCTAAAATGTGGTTTAAATACCTACATGGTGGCGAAGTTCCTGGAACACTAGATAACCTTTTAGATGCTGCTGCTGGTGAAAATGGCGAATGGACCGAAATGTACAAACGTATGGCAGAAGAAGCCGAAGAAGAAGGATTTACTGAACTTGCTTACAAATTCCGTGCAGTTGCTGAAATTGAAAGAACACATGAAGAACGTTACAGAACTTTGGCTAAAAACGTTGAAGACAAAAAAGTATTTGTTAAAGACGGCGAAGTTTACTGGCAATGCAGAAACTGTGGTCATATTTACAAAGGAACAAAAGCTCCTGAAATGTGCCCAGTTTGCGCTCACCCAAAAAGTTATTTTGAAGTTAGAAACGAAAACTTTAAGTAAACAAAACAAACAAAAAAGATGGAAAATTTCCATCTTTTTTTTGTTTTATAATTTATTTTTTATTTTCTGCCAAAAATAATTTAACCATTAATGCTGTAATGCAATCAACTGTGTGAGAATTTAAAAATTTTTCACAATCATTAACATTAACTTTAACAATTTCAATAATTTCATCAGCATCAAGTTCTTGATTTGAATTTAGTTCAACTTCTGCAAAATAAGTTTCCATTGTTTCGTCGGTTAATCCAACCGAAGTAAAACCAACATTGGTAATTTTTTTTATTGACAACACTTCTGCACCAATTTCTTCATGTACTTCACGTTTTGCAGCAGTTAAGGTGTCTTCACCCTTATCAACCATTCCTGCCGGCATTTCGTAAACATAATCGTTAATAACATATCTAAAATTTTTAATAAAAACAATTTCGTTTGTTTTAGGAATATATGGCAACACTTTTACACAGTCAACATAAGTTGTTTTTTGCAAATTTTCTTCATTTCTACGTGATGCAAAAAAATAACTTAAAGTTGTTTCGCCTGCATATTCTGCAACATACATATTTAAAAATTTGTTGTTTGTTTGTTTAACAATTTTGTTTAGTTTCATGTTTTATCCTTTTAGTTTTACTTACGTTTTATAACATCATACTTTAAATGCAAGTTTGGTGTTGCTGTTAGTTCAGTAGTTGCCAACCCAGAGCCTGAAACAATGTTAAAATACCCTTCGGCTGCAATCATTGCAGCATTGTCGGTACACAACACCATTGGTGGGAACAACACATCAATTTTGTTTTGTTCACCTGCTTTTTTAAGTTCGCTACGCAAATAACTGTTTGCTGCCACACCACCGGCAACTGCCAAAGTTTTAACTTTAAACTTTTTGCATGCTTTAATACTTTTTTCAACCAAAGCACCAACAGCTTCGGTTTGAAAAGACGCACACACATCGGCAATATTTGGGGTTTTGCCGTGTTGTTCTAAATTATGTAAGTAGTTTATAACAGCAGTTTTTAAACCACTATAACTAAAATTAAATGTATTTTTTAAAGCATCTGACTTAACAAATTTTAAATTTGCTTCGCCTTCTTTTGCCATTTTATCAACAACTGGTCCACCAGGATAGCCCAATCCTAAAACTTTTGCAACTTTGTCATACGCTTCACCAATAGCATCGTCAACTGTTGAACCAACCAAAATATTATTAACATAGTCTGTAACTTTAACAATTGCCGTATGCCCACCACTAACAACAAGTGCCATATATGGTGGAGTAAGGGTTGGAGTGGCAATATAGTTTGCACTGATATGCCCTTTAATGTGGTTTACTTTAATTAATGGTAAGTTTAAAGCATAAGCCAAAGTTTTTGCATAAGTTACACCCACCATTAACGCACCCATTAAACCTGCACCATATGTTACAGCAATTGCATCAATATCTTTTAATGTTACATTTGCTTTTTCTAAGGCCTCGGTTAACACATTATCAATTGCCATTAAATGATTTCGGCTTGCAACTTCCGGAACAACACCCCCAAAACGTTTGTGAATTTCAATTTGGCTTGCAATAACATTGCTTAAAACTTCACGGCCGTTTTTAACAACGGCAATGCTTGTTTCGTCACAACTGCTTTCAATACCCAAAACCAAAATGTCTTTTGTTTTGTGGTTTTCAACTAACTCATTAAATTTTTCTTCTGCTATTGTTTGATACATATATCACCTAAATTTATTAGCTTTTATCCCATTTTAAAAATTCTAAAATAAGTGGTTGAATGTCGCCATCCATAACACCAAAAACATTGGTTATTTTTAAGTTTGTTCTGTGGTCGTTAACCATTGTGTATGGGCAGAACACATAACTTCTAATTTGGCTTCCCCACTCAATTTTTTTGCTATCACCCTTTAATTTTAAGGCTTCTTTTCTGTTTTCTTCTTCTTTTAACGCAACCAATTTGCTAACAAGCAACTTCATTGCTGTTTCCCTGTTTTGAATTTGGCTACGTTCGTTTTGACAAGTTACAACAATCCCTGTTGGAAAATGCGTAATTCTTATTGCACTATCGGTTTTGTTAACATGCTGACCACCAGCACCTGAACTTCTAAAAGTGTCAACCCTAATATCGTCTGATTTAATTTCAACAGAGTTATCATCAGTAACTTCGGGCATCACTTCAACACTGGCAAAACTTGTATGCCTACGTTTGTTTGCATCAAACGGACTAATTCTAACAAGCCTATGAACACCAATTTCACTTTTTAAATAACCATATGCGTTGTAGCCTGAAACAGTAAATGTTACACTTTTTAATCCTGCACCATCACCATCCAAACTATCTAACACTTCCAATTTAAAATCTTGTGCTTTTGCCCACATTGTGTACATTCTAAACAGCATTTGTACCCAATCGCAGGCTTCGGTTCCACCAGCACCACTATGAATTTTTACAATGGCGTTGTTAGAATCAAATTTGCCATTTAACAAGGTTTGAATATACAAACTTTCAACTTGTTGTTCAAGGTTGTTTAGTTGTTTTTCAATATATTCAACGGCAGTTTGATCGTTAACATTAACATCAGCTAATGCAAATTCGGTAAATTCAACATCGTTTGTTAAACTTTCAAGTTGTTCTTTTTGATCACACAAAACTTTAAGTTCTTTATTATATTTTGTGCTTAAAGTAATATCGGAATAAACTTCGGTTTTGTGAAGTTCATTTTCTAAAAATTCTATTCTTTTTGTTAACTGATTTAAGTCAAAGACACTGACAGCACACATTAAGGCTGTCAGTAATCTTTGCCAATTTTTCAGTTAAAGTTTCAAGTTGAACTGCCATAATTACACTCTACCACAGCAGTTTTTATATTTTTTGCCACTACCACATGGGCAAGGTTCGTTACGACCAACCAATGGTTTGTTACTTCTTTGTTGTGTTTTACCTTCGCCAGCATTTGTAAACATTACTGGTTTCTTTGCTTCAACTGGTTCAACATTAACCCTTGCATGAAGCAAGAATGTTGGAACTTCGGTTCTAATTTGCTCAATCATTTTATCAAACAATTCGAAACCTTCTTGTTTGTAAGCAACAACTGGGTCGTGGTTACCATAAGCACGCAAACCAATTTCGTTACGAAGCATGTTCATATAGTCAATGTGTTCCATCCAAAGTGAATCAACAACCCTAAGCAAGAAACTACGTTCCAAAATTTCAAAATTGAAACCTTGTTTTAATGTTTCTTCACATTTTTTGTTGTAAACTTCGATTGCGTGTTCGCTTACTTTTTCAGCAAGCATTTCGGTATCAAACCCTTCAACCAAATCTTCGGTTACATAGTTATAATCTGGTCCAAAAATTTTAACGTTTAATTCGTCGTTTAAATCAGCCAAATCCCATTCATCATAACTTTTTTCGTCACTGATGTTATCATACACAACTTTTTGTGCCAAATCAGAAATCATATCAAGCACTTCTTCGTGCAAGTTTACACCGTCTAAAACGTTGTTACGTTGTTCGTAAATAATTTTACGTTGTGAATTTAAGACGTCGTCATATTTTAACACGTTGCTTCTTGATGAGAAGTTGTGTCCTTCAATACGTTTTTGTGATGTTTCAATACTACGTGACAAAATTTTGAATTGGAATGGTGTGTTTTCATCAACTTTAAACATTTGAACCAAACGTTTCATTTGGTCACCACCAAAACGACGAACCAACTCGTCTTCCATACTTACATAGAACACACTTGAACCAGGATCACCTTGACGTCCTGCACGACCACGTAACTGGTTGTCAATACGACGGCTTTCATGACGTTCTGTACCCACAATATGAAGTCCACCCAAAGCAACAACTTTGCGTTTTTCATTATCGGTTGTTTCTTTAAATTCATTATATGCTTTTCTGTAACGTTCACGCATTTCGTTTAGTTCAACGTTATCGGTTTCAACAAAAGATGTGCAAAATTCTAGTTGAGCATCGTTAAAACCAAGTTCACGCATTTTTTGTTTCGCCAAAAATTCTGGGTTACCACCAAGCAAAATGTCGGTTCCACGGCCAGCCATGTTTGTTGCAATTGTAACAGCACCCAATCTACCTGCTTGTGCAATAATTTCACTTTCTTGTTGGTGATTTTTTGCATTTAACACATTGTGCCTAATTTTGGCTTGTTTTAACAAGTGTGAAAGTTCTTCTGATTTTTCAATTGTTACTGTACCAATTAAAATTGGACGACCATCAGCATGAACAGCCTTAATTTCTTCAACAACGTTTCTTAATTTTGCATTTTCGGTTGGATAAACAATATCTGGATAATCAACACGTTTAATTGGACGATTTGTTGGAATTGTTACAACGTCCAAGCCATAAATTTTATTAAATTCAATTTCTTCGGTTTTTGCTGTACCGGTCATACCACTAAGTTTATGGTAAATTCTGAAAAAGTTTTGGAAAGTGATTGTTGCCAAAGTTTTGTTTTCATCTTTAATTGTAACACCTTCTTTGGCTTCAATTGCTTGGTGCAAACCATTAGAATATTTTCTACCTTCCATTAATCTACCAGTAAATTCGTCAACAATAATAATTTCATCATCTTTAATAATGTAGTTATTATCAAGTTTCATAATGTATTCAGCACGAAGGGCATTGTTAATGTGGTGGTTAAGTTCAATGTTTGTAATATCACTAAGGTTTTCAACTTTAAAGAATTTTTCTGCTTTTGCAACACCTTCTTCGGTTAAACGAATTGCTTTATCTTTTTCATCAATTTCATATTCAATTTCGCTTAACCCCTTAGCAAATTTTGCTGCTGTTTTGTAAGTGTCGGAACTTTTTGTTCCCATACCAGAAATAATTAATGGTGTTCTTGCTTCGTCAATTAAAATACTGTCAACTTCGTCCACAATTGCAAAGTGATAACCACGTGCAACTCTGTCTTCTTTTTTGGTTACCATGTTATCACGCAAATAGTCAAAACCAAGTTCGTTGTTTGTTGAATAAGTAATATCACAGTTATACGCTTCACGTTTTTCGGTTGGGTTCATGTTTGCCATTGAAACACCAACAGTTAAACCTAGGAATGTAAACAACTTGCCCATCCACTCAGCGTCACGTTTTGAAAGATATTCGTTAACTGTTACAATGTGAACACCTTTACCTTCCAATGCAACCAAATATGCTGGTAATGTTTCAACCAAAGTTTTACCTTCACCAGTACGCATTTCTGCAATTCTGCCTTGGAACAATGCAATACCACCCAACAATTGAACGTGGAAATGGCGCATACCTAAAACTCTTTCGCTGGCTTCCCTAACCAAAGCATAAGCATCTGGCAAAATATCAGTAAGTTTTTCACCATCAGCCAAACGTTGTTTTAGTTTTGTAGTTGTACCTTTAAGTTCTTCGTCGGTTAAACCTTTGTAGTAATCAGCTTTTGATTCAATAATATTTGCAATCTTTTCTAATTTTGCAACATTTCTTTCGTTTTCACTTCTAAATAATTTAAACATTTAAATATCCCCGTTTTTTATTTTACTAGCAATTAATTTTATAACTCATTTTTTTACTAACTCTTTTAAGAAGTAATACATAAAAACAAAGGTTCCAAACAATATTTTCATAACTCTCCTCAAAAAAGTTTAATATA
>JAZRJQ010000082.1:0-5721 GCA_045645925.1 Clostridia bacterium
CCCCAAATATATAATAGTGAACTATAGTTATTATAACCTTTAGAGTTTATAATGTTTGTTTTGCTGTTGTTTTCTGTACCATTGTTAACAATATCAAACCATTCTTTCGAACCAGGTGTTAATGCACTAATACCTCTTTGGTCGTAGCCATATTCTGTCATCCAACCAATAAACCAGTTTTTGTTGATTGTGTTGATTACATCTAGGTTTACACTTTCAGATTTAAGTAAGATGATACCACCTGAAGCTAATGGGTTTACAGAACGAGGACCATTACCAATAAAGTATGTGTCACTAATTGTTAATTTACCTGTTGAAGATGAATGTTCTGTAGCATCATTACCATTAACAAGAATACCTGATTGGTCTATAACTCCTTGAACTTTGAACAATGCTGTATGAGTAGTAATATAACTATTACCACTTGTGCTCACAACAACACCAGTATTTTTATCGTGTTCTGAAATAACCGAACGAGATACCCCCTTCTTAATTACTTCATCTTCTTCATTAAGAACATCTGCTACACTGATATTAAAGTAATTACCATGGATTTTAAATTCTTCTTTATCTTTTAGATGTCTCATATATATCATAGTATCATCGCCAGCACTATCTTTTAATGATCCTACAATAGGTTGATTTGTTCTATTTCTTTCTGCAGTTGTCATATTATTAACATCTGTTTGTGAATAGAAGTGAGTCGCTGGAACATCTGCATCTGTAATATGAATAGAATTTTGAAGAATTAAAGCGTTAGTAGTAACATCTTTTAAACCCCAATATGTTTTTAGATCACGCCATTGGTTGTTGATGTTAGCATTATCAAATAATGACAATCCTTTTGCATCATATACATTGTATCCTTCTACTACATTTGTTACCAAACTAAATGATGAATCTTCAAGATATTCACTTGATTCTGGATCGTAATCAACAGCTGTTACTGTAACTTTAAATTTTTCATCTTCAGCGTCTTCAGTAAAGTCAATGCTTCCATATGTTGTAGCTTCTACATATTGAGCATATTCTGTTGGTGTTAATTCAACAAAATTACTTCCATCATATTTTTCTACTTTAATTTCTGTTTTGTAGTTTTGATAATATTCAACAGGTTCGGCGGTTTCAGGATCAACAATAATTGCATTAATTCTGAAATCTAAAGCATTTTCGTATCCAACTAAATGTTCGTTGTTGTTATCAAAGAAACCTTCTTCTTTGTTACTTGCAACGCTTTTATTATCGTTAAACTCTTCTACCAAATCACTACTAAAGTTGGTAAGTAAAATCTTTTGTTCTACTGGAGCAGGATTAACTGTGATTTGAACATTAAATGTGTATGTTACATCTTCCAAATTATTGTTATAAACATATGAAACAGCAATTGTATGTGTACCAACACTAGATAAGTTTAAGCCAGTAGTGTTAAAGTTAGCTGCACTTAATTCTACAGTTTCACTTGTACCATCGTCGTATGTGATTAATGCAGTAGCATCATCCAAACCAAGGTCTGCAACTGTTGCACCTTCAATAACTGTGTCAACAATTGTACCTTTTGTGATAACAGCACTTGAAATTCTTCTTACTGCATCTTGTGGGTCTGCCACAATGTCAATTTTTATTTCAAATGTGAAATTATCATAAGTAATTTTAAGTGGTTTATCATCGCCAACAGTAGTTAAATCTAATGTTGCCATATTGAAGCCAAGGTCTGCCGCTTGAACTTCGATTTGTTCACCATTAGAATATGTAACAACTGCAACTGCATTTGCTAAAACTAATGGACTACCAACAACAACTGCTGTGTTGATTGTACCAGCTTTAATATAAGCAGAAGTAACGTGTGGTTTAACAACGTCGATTTCAACTACGAATTCGAAGTCGCCATATTTTACTTTAAGTTCTTTATCATTACCAATTGTGGTTAGGTCGATATCGCCAAATGTTAACTTATCAGCGCCAACTTCAATTTTTTCACCATCAGAAAATTCAACAACTGCAACAGCTTCGTTAAGTTTTAACGCTGTTTTTGCTGAACCACGGTCAACTGTTGTAACAATTGTGCCTTCTTTTATGTAAGCTTTTGTGATTGTAGGTTCGCCACAAGCAACCAAAAGGACACTTGAAAACAAACAAATTAACACAGCACTTACATATTTTGCTAGTTTTTTCATTTTTTTCTCCTTTTTGTATATTTATATAAAGTAAGTTTATTTTCTTACGTTATACCAAAATAAATTAATATGCCCACACCAAAACTGTGGTGTAAACTTTTGTGCCATCGGTAGATTTTATTTCAATATTTACCATAGCTTTACCCGAAAACAATATAAGACCGGTCTCGTTGCCCTCGGCATCTTTGTACATTTCGATATGGTCTTTGTTTCCTTTGATGTTAAAAACAACATCTTTTGTAGTTGCATTATCTGGTGCAACGCGCCAAGATAGTTGAAGCATTGTTCCTGTTAAATTAACAGGGTCAGCTTTTTCAGTAAATTTAACTTTCAAAATCTTTTTACCATTACTTTCGGTAACTTCACAATTTTCATCAGTTTCGTTTAAGCACTCAATATAAGAAACGTTTACTTTTTCGTTGTAAAGTTTAACGTTCATACCAAACAAGTTAATAATTGGAATTGAAGCAATATAAATTATAATAATTAAAATTAATGTCGATTTTTTCATATTACTTCTCCTTATAGTAAACCTTTATTTTCATAACATACAAATATAGCCTTGCTATAAAGAACACAATTCCTAGCACCATTGCCTTAATCCAGAACAATGTTACGCCTTCGCTAATTAGCGCAAACACCATGAATGCCATAAGTGCCGAAATTACAAAAGCATAAATTGTGGATTTTACTTCGTTTGGATTGTTTGTGTGAGTGCCGGTTGCTGCGTATTGAGCTATTTGTGGATTCATAATATCAAGTTCTGCACTCCATAATAAGTGACCAAGGTAGAATCCTTCCAAGCAGAAGAACAACATTGTGCTATCAATTAAACCATTTGCAGTTTTATCCAACACAACAACTGTTGCAATTAACGAAAGTGTCATAACAACCATGTTTGGCAAAATTTTTGCAAACAATGTGCTAAAATATGGTTTTGGATTGGTTTTTAGAAGATATGCAGCATTGCCATCTTCGGAATAAACCCTAGCCATTGAAACACTTGAAGCAAGCAACAATAACATTGTAACCAAAACATTAAATGTTATGGTCATATATGCCCCTTGCAGCCTTGTGTCCATGGCACCATAAATTTTGTTAAGTAGTAATATTGCAATTGGCATTCCAATTGCCACACCTAAAAGTGAGAATAATTTTGCTGAATTACGTAAATACAACAAAATTTCAGTTTTAAGTGATGAGAAGAAACCTAATGTTCTTCTGTTGTGTTTGTGACTAACTTTGTAAGACCTTTTATATTCGAAAGGTGAACTTGCAAAGTGGAAAAATAACGGACGTACAATAAGGTAACAAATTCCAACAAGCACAGCAATTGCTCCCAAAACACCTAGCAAGCATAGCCATTGTTTGCCGTAAAGGAAGTTGTGCGAAATACCATAACGGTTTCCAACAACACTTTCCATAACCCAAGCAAATGGAACAAATTTTTGACTAAACATTGTTAAAAAGTCTTGAATTTGCCAGAACGTTGTTCCCCAACTTTCAATAATGTTAAGGTTTGATGGAATCATGTTAATAACCGAAACAATTCCCCAAACACTAACACCAATAATTCCCACAACTAACACATACAATACGTATTTAAAGTTACGGAACAATGTGCTTAAAAACATCGCAGGAATTGATAGTAGCGCACCCCCCATTACTGTAAGACCGGTAATCCATGTTAGCGATAACACTGCCCACAAGTAATAGTAAAATGCATAACTATTAACCATACCAAATGCTACGAACACTGGTAGCATAAAGGTTATATTTCTAATAAATTCATATATGTAATAAACAATAATCTTTGAAAAGAAAATGTTTATTCTGCTTGTTGGCATTGTTAGTAGCACCTGATTATCTTTTGCATAATAAAGCGCTTTAACAAGTCCAACCGTACAGGTTAGGAACGACAAACTAAGCATTGCAGTAAATAACACTAATAAAAACTTGTCGGTTATACCTGAACCTAGGCTGATAAGACGTAACATTGATAGCACGTACATACCAACGTAAATTAAACCAGTTATTATTACAAATTTTAAAATTGCAAATATGGATTTAAACAAAGTTGCTTTCCAGTTGGTTTTAGGGTTAAAATCCAATTTGTCTTTTAGTTGCATTGCAACTAGTGGAATTAATGTTTTCATTTAGAACCCTTAGCCTTTTTGGTTTTTTTAACTGGTTTTTCTGGATCGTTTAATTTATCTTCAATTTCATTCTTTTGTTTTTCAATTAATACAGCTTGAAGTTTTTCAACGTTTTCTTCTTGTTTTTCTAGTTTCTTTTCAATTTTTCTTTCAATTTTCTTATAACCTTCCGGATCAATTGTTTTAAGGTAGAATTCTTCCAAACCACAATCTTCTTCAATTTCCTTCATGGTGTTAACTGTTAAGATTGTACCCTTTTTAATAATTGCAATACGGTCACATATTGTTTCAACAACGTCAATAATATGACTACTAAAGAACACTATATTGCCTTCTTTTGCATGTTGTCTCATACATTCTTTAACTTGGAAAATACTGTTTGGATCCAACCCTGTAAGTGGTTCGTCCAAAATCCATACTTTTGGATTGTGTACTAGCGCTGACATGATTGTTATTTTTTGTTTCATGCCGTGGCTATATGTTTTAATTGGATTATCAATAGCATTTTCAAGTTCGAAAAGCTTTGTGTATTTTTCAATTGATTTTGTTCTGTCTTCTTTTGAAACATCATAAAGGTCGGCAATATAGTTGATATATTCTCTACCTGTAAGTTTTTCATACAATGCATAATGGTCTGGCACAAAACCAATGTTGCGTTTTGCCATAACCGGTTCTTTGTCAACGTCAAAGCCACAAACTTTAATCTCACCACTGGTTATTGGTTGAATTCCTACAATGCTTTTAATAATTGTACTTTTACCAGCACCGTTGTGACCCAAGAAACCAAAGATTTCGCCACCGTTAATTTCCAAATTAGCATCTTGAACAGCATAATTTTTGCTAGTGCCGTAACGTTTTGAAAAGTTTATTAATTCTAATTTTGTTTTAGCTTCTTGTGCCATTTGAGTTTTACTCCTTTCAAGCTTTGATATTTCCAAAGCAAGTTTATCTATTTTAATTTTACGGTTACGTTCAGCTATATCGGTTAATGTGTCGGCCAACGCATAACCTTGTTCGTAAACAAACCACATTGCAAGCCCCAGTAGCACATACACTACAAAGAACAAGAACTGGTATAGTGGGTGGAAGGTAAATGTTAGTTCGCCAATGTTGAACGACCACGTTCCTGCAAAAATGTTTCTTGCCCAATTGCCCAACTTATCTGCAATAAAGTCGGAATTAGTAAAGAAGAAGTCAACTTCGCCATAGTTACTAAACCATGCATTAAATATTAACACCAACACAAAGTAAATACCAAAACCAACCATAGAATATTTGAACTGTTTTAGTTTTGGTCTAGCATAAACTCTAAGTGCCACAATTAGTAATGGCATAAAGAATGCGATGTAGTGGTTAATGTAAAAGTTTACTACCCTGAAACTAAGCATGTT
>JAZRJQ010000083.1:0-5566 GCA_045645925.1 Clostridia bacterium
CAACTTATAAATTGGAGTGTTAGAATTAAAAACAACACTTTTAATTTCAACAGGTTCAGTAATTTTTTTGTTTAAATTTTGAACACTGCTTCGTTCAAAATAAATATTAAAATCATTTCCAAAACATGAAGAAAATAAAAAAGTAGAAACAAAAAAATACGTTAAATTAACTTTAATAAAAACAGAAAAAATAAAAAGCATCATAAACAAAACACTAAAAACTACACCAGTAATTTTCATAAGTTTATAGGCTTTTATTCTTTTAATTTTGTTGCTAAATAATCCAACAACAACCCTTCCACCATCAAGTGGAAACACTGGCAACAAGTTAAAAATTCCTAACGACAAATTAGAATAAACAAAGGTTAACGTATAAGCATAAGTTAACGGAAAAACCCACCACAAACAAACAGTTAACAAAACCAAAATTAAATTTAAAACAGGTCCTGCTAACGCAATTATTATTTCATGCTTTGGCAAAATTATTTGATTTTTTCCACCCAAACCTGCACCATATGGCATAAACACCACTTTGTTAAGCACATAACCAAATCTTTTTGCCACAAAATAATGTGAAAATTCATGCAAACACAAAACTAATAAATATATTAAAAACTCTTCAAACCAACCAAAATACACTAAAACAAATGAAACAATAATAAACAACGGATGAAACGAAATTGTTAATTTTCCCATTCAACCTGATTTTTGTTTAATGTAATATTTGTTTGTTTTATATCATTTTCATAAATCGAAAACTTAACAACATCACCAAGTTTTACCGTTGCAATATCTTTTCCTTTTGCAACAACTTGCCCAGAAACAACACCCGTTATATATATGTTTTCAATTTTGGTTGTAACATTTTTTGCATGCATTATTTCAATATACTTTTCTCCATTTGGCAAATATCCAATCTCTTTAATTATTCCATCTTCTGGTGCAACTACCATTATTGATGAATCAATTGTAAAGCACACATCACCTTCAACAAGTTCAATTACACCACTCTTAATTGGTGTTATAAATTTTAAATTTATTTTTGAAGCATTACTAAATTTTGAACTAGCAAAAACAATTCCACCCGATTCGTTAAACAGTGGATTTATTGGATTGTAAACCTTACTACAAATTTGAACATAACCATTTAGTTTGCTTACACTTTTAAAACCTAGCACACTAAAAATTAAAACAAAACATAAAACACAACTAACAATATAATTTTTCTTGTTTTGCACTTTTAAATAAATATGTTTAATCTGTTTTTTTGTTAAAGAGTTGATAACAAGTTTTCTCATGCTTCCCCTAAGCGCCACCCATTATTAAGTATGAAAAAATTTTAAATAATATTACTTAGTTAATAATAGCACTTAAATTTTTTAATCTTCTAACACGAGTGTAAGCATTAAAAACAAAAAATCCAAACTCATCAACAGTAATTGTTACATCTAGTTCTTCACCATTAACTTCCATATAGTTTTTTAAAGTTTCCAACAAATCACTTTTTAAAACTTGAACAATTTTCAATGGGTTTTCTTCTTTATCTGCAACTAATATATTTTTTAATCTATTTTCACATATAACAATATTTTTTTCCATTAAACATGCTTCCTAATTTTCTTTCTTAAACTACCAATTATTCCTTTGTATTTTTTTGTACAATCATAAATAATTCGTTCACCATTATGAAGATTTTTTGCAACAATATTAAAAGCTTCATATGCAACACTGTTTTTATTTACTCCACCACCCACATTTAATGCAAAATTAATTCCGTCATCGTCAGGTATAATACCAAGCAAATCTGCATTTAAATACTCTTTAATTGTGCTTTCATTAAACATATCGCCACTCACAACCAAATCACCCCTAACTCTGTTTATCAACAGTTTTATTGAATTTAAATTGTAATTATTTAATAATGAAAACACTTTGTCTGCATCACGAATTGCAGAAATATGTGGAGTTGTTACAACAATAGCTTCGTCAGCACATTTAACTGCTCTATGAAATCCAATTTCAATACCAGCAGGACAATCAATTAAAATATAATCAAACATACTTTCAATTTGAGATATTATAAAATTTAGTTGTTCACTTGAAATTGAAATATTGTTAACCAAATGCACACTTGGTAAAATATACAAGTTTGGATTAAAAAAATCTTGCAATAATGCTTGCTTTGCCCTGCATTTTCCTTTTAAAACATCAACAATATCGTAAACAACTCTGTTTTCAACACCCATAACAACATCTAGATTGTTTAAACCAAAATCAACATCTAAAATTAAAACCTTCAAATTTAAATTACTTATTGCAACACCCAAATTTGTTGTTAATGTGGTTTTTCCAACACCACCTTTACCTGATGTTATAACAATTTTTCTTGCCATATTTCACCTTTTAAATTTTTTACAATTTAAGTTTATTAGCAAAATTTTATAATGTAAAACCTTAAAAAGCGTTAAAACATATTTTAATTAACACATTTCCATAATAATATTTTTTTCTACATTTTATATCTCAATTTTCACATTGGCATTTTAATTTATAATACACACAAAAAAACCTAGGCAACACCTAGGTTTAATTTACAAATTAATTATTTACATTCTTTACAAATATTTGTTAGCAAAGTTTGATTGTTTAACAAGTTTCCAGCACCTAAAATTACAGAACTATCAGGGTCAACATCAACATAAACAGGCAAATCAAGCAATTTTGACAAATACTTATCAACACCTGTAATATTTGCAACACCACCACAAACATAGATTCCGTATGTATTAATATCGCTTAAAACTTCACTACTACACATATTTAAAAGAGCTTCGCAGGCTTCGGCAATTTTGTTAAAAGCACCTGCAACAATTGGTAACACATCTTGAGCATATATTCTAACTTCTTTACGTCTGCCTGTATCAATTTCCAGACCAACAACATTAATTGCACTAACATCGTTGTTTAAAAGCGAACCAACGCTGTTTTTAACAGTTTCAAGCGTGTTTTGACCAAGAACTATTTGATGTGTTGCTTTTACGTAATCGCCAATATTTGCGTCAATTTGAAGCCCTCCAACATTGATTGTTGCACCACGAATAATATGGTTGTTGTTAACAATTGAAATATCAGCAACACCACCACCCACATTAACAACAATATGTGAATTTGGGTCATTTTCTTCAACTTCCATACCAATCAACGCACAAACACCAGCCGGAATTAACGCAATTGATGTTATGTTTAGCGCATATGCTAAATCACGAATTTTATTCTTTTCTTCCTTAGTTAAGCCACAACTATGAATAAAAACAACACGTCTACGTGGTTTTCCAAACCCTGTTGGTGCTACTTTTTTCAAAAATTCCTTTAACATTAACTTTGCTAATTGAAAATTGTGAACTACGCCTTCAATAATCGGAAAAACAACTTCAATTGAATTATTAGTTTTACCAATAAGTTTTTTTGCCTCTGTTCCAACACATTTAACAACACGTTTGTTATTAATTGTTTCAATTGCAATACAACTTGGTTCTTTTAGTGCAACTCCTAAGCCTGCAACATAAATTACAGTGTTTACACTACCCAAATCTATAGCCAAATTAAATGTTGCCATAATGTCACCTCATATTTTTATTATTGTAACAAATTAACACAATTTTCAAAACAAAAAACCACACATTGTTTGTGTGGTTTTTATTTTTTTGTTTACATTACATTATAAAATTTCTAAATTTTTATTGTATGCACGTTTAAAATCAATTGTTGAAAGTTTTGCTTGTCTAATTTCAAGTGGAACTTCACCATTTGTTATTGTTTTCATAATAACACTATCACCCAAAATATCACAACTAATGTCAACAACATTGCCAAATTTTGTGCAATCTAAATTTGAAGCAATTTGCAAAATTACTGCAAGTTTTTTAACAGCATCAAGGTCAGCATCGGTAACCAAATCTTTATATTTTACCCATTCAGCCAAATTAAAGTTGTCTGGGTCACGTAAAATTGATGTAAATGCAGCCAAAACTAATTCTTGATGAGAAACACCATAAATTTGTGAATTTAAAATAATGTTAAAACTAATTTTTTCTGGGCTATCAACTGTAACACGTTGACCACAAGCATACATATAACTTGCAACTCTTAACACCCTTACATAACTTCTGTTTAGTTTATGTAAAACTTTTAGTTGTTTAAACAAAATCATGCTTAAATTATAAACATGTTCAGCATTGTTTTGTTCTTTATCGTAATATTCATTTAAAACTTGTAAACTATAACCTAAGTTATCACTAATAGGTTTTTCTAGCGTTAAAGGCAACACAGTGTTTAACAAAATTCCTTCAACCAATCCAGTTTTACTAATTGACAACGCTTCTTTGTTGCAATTAGAAATAACAGCCATAATTGTAGCAAGTCCAGCAGGCAAATTTTGTGTATTTTCCTGAGAAACGCCTTTAATTTTGGAGTTTTTTGTTATTTCCATGTTTGAAACAACATCGTAAACCTTGTTAACATCTGCAACACTTAAACAATAGTTGTGTTCAACTTGCAAAGGATATTTTTTTGCTCTACGACTAACTTCACCCAAACTTAGGAATAAATCGCCTGCACCAATAAGTTCATATTCTTCATCAAGTTCAAACATCCAATTTTGTTCTTTTAAACTATCAAAAACAAATTGTTTAATATTTTCCATGTTTTCTTTTGTTGTTCCATTTGAAAACTTTTCAGTTAAATTAATTGAGCCAAATGGTAAAACATATGTGTTTAAAACATTACGACGATTGTATAACAAAATTTCAGTTTGATAGTTTGCAACATTTATAATTAAACCCTTTGGTTTGTTGAAAGAATTTATTACAGCTGTATAAATATAATTAATTTCTTGTTCAGGGCTTAAAATGTTAAATTTCAAATTTGTAACACTGAAAATTTCATTTAAAAATCCGTTTTGATTTTTAGCTTCGTTAATTTTGCTGGTAGCAACACAAATTGATTCTGTAACGCCTTCTTTATCAATCATTTTCTTGAACACTGACAAAATTCCAACAACTTCTTTAACGATGGTTGATTTAATAACGTTTTCTTCGCTAAAATCCTTCATCAAATTGATTGGAACTTCAACATTATCATAAATTGAAAAAGATTTATTTTTTGTAACATTGGCAAAAACCAATTTAACTTTTGTTGTGTCTAATACTATAATAGCTGTTTTATCCAAAATACGAACTCTCCTTAATTTACATAGTTGTTTAAAGTTTGTTCCCACCACAAAATCAAATCTTAAAACTATTATTGGGCACAAAGTCCCACAATACATAAATAATATAACACAAATAATTTAATTTGTATAGATAGTTTTGCAATTTTAAGTAAAAAAATTAACTTGTAAAACTACAAATTAATTTTTTTTCAACTATACAATTTTAGTTTAATTTAATTGCGCCAACTGGGCATGTGCCAACACAAGCACCACAAGAAATGCATTTGTCTGGGTCAACTTGAGCAACACCATCTTTTAAAACAATTGCTTCAACTGGACATGTTGCAACGCAAGCAC
>JAZRJQ010000084.1:0-2176 GCA_045645925.1 Clostridia bacterium
TTGCAATAACAGTAATTTCAACTTCTTCATCCATGTTTTCATCAATTCCAGAACCAAAAATGATGTTACATGTTGGGTCAACAACTTCCTTAACAAGTGCAGCAGATTCGTAAACTTCTTCCAAAGTTAAATCCATACCACCTTTAATGTTTAAGATAATTCCAGTTGCGCCTTCAATTGTTGTTTCAAGCAATGGACTTGAAACGGCTTGACGTACAGCTTCAATCGTTCTGTTGTCACCTTTACCACGACCAATACCCATGTGTGCTAAACCTTTATTTTTCATAATGGTTTTAACATCGGCAAAGTCAAGGTTGATTAAACTTGGTGTAACAATCAAATCAGAAATACCTTGAATACCTTGACGCAAAACATCATCAGCAGTTCTAAATGCTTCAATAATAGGAGTTCCCTTTGGAACTATTTTTAATAATTTATCGTTAGGAATAACAACCAATGTATCAACAACGCCTTTAAGTTCTTTAATACCACGTTCAGCATTGTCCATACGGCGTTTGCCTTCAAACACAAAAGGTTTTGTTACAACAGCAATTGTTAACGCACCCAACTCTTTTGCAATACTAGCAATAACAGGAGCAGCACCAGTTCCAGTTCCACCACCCATACCTGCTGTAATAAACACAAGGTCGGTATCCTTTAACATTTCACTTAAAACTTCACGGCTTTCGTCTGCTGCTTTAACACCAATTTCAGGGTCAGCACCTGCACCCAAACCACGAGTTAATTTTTCACCAATTTGAACACGATGTTGAGCTTTGCTCATTAACAACGCTTGTTTATCGGTGTTAACTGCAATAAATTCTGCACTTTTAATTCCTGCATTAACCATACGGTTTACGGCGTTGTTTCCACCACCGCCAACACCAATAACTTTGATATTACATATTTGACTAATATTTTCCTCGTACATAGCTACCTCTTATAATATCTTATTTTTTAATTATTCTAACACAATTTTTTTAAATATTAAACTTATTTAAAACTGTTAATAAAATTTTTTATTTTTGTTCAATGTTAATTGCAGCATCAATCAAACTTAACGAACTTGAAAGATCTGGTTTGTTAAACTGCAACGGAGCCGGAGTTATTACAACAACTTTACGGTTTAACACTTGTTCTAAATATGATGCAATGCCTTTAATAAATCCTAGCCCACCACCTGTAAGATATATAACCATATCATCTTCAAGCTTGTTTTTAAAACTTTTTAAGCATTTTTCAATACCTTCGGCAATCATATCAATTCTTGCCAAGCTAATATCATTTACCATTTTTGCTGGGAATTTATGCAATTCATGTTCTATAACAACATCGTAAAAATCTTCATTAGTTGGTTCAATACTTAAAATCAACTTACGTTTTAATTGTTCAGCTGCTTCAAACGAAATTCCAAGAACTTCCATAATATCACTTGTAATATATCCACCACCAAGCGAAAAACTTTTTAAGTCGGTAACACCTTCAAAGAAAACAGCATTAACACTTGTTGTAATAAAACCACAATCAACCAAAATTGCACCATTTTGCCTTAACTCTGGTTCAATTAAATACAAGCTTTCGGCAAGTGCTAAACTAATTAATTCAATTGTGTAAACACCAACTTCACAAAATATTTTATCTAAGAAACTATAAAAATCACGTTCAACCGAAATATAGCTTGACATAACTTCTAATCCAGAAGTCAAACAACCAATTGGATTTAAAACATGATTACCATCATCCAAAACAAAGTATATTGGTGTTTTGTTAATTATTTCCCTATTTTCATAAACTATATTAGAATTTTCAAACAATTTGTTTATGTGCTTTTGTTTAATTCTAACACGATTGCCCAAATTCATTGAAATATGCTCAATGGAGTTATAACAAAATTCGGTTGGCACACCCACATACAATCTTTTAATCTTTTTACCATAAGCATTTTCTGCTTGATTTTTTGCATAAGAAATTGCACTAGATAAATTTTCTGGTTCAATAAATTCACCATTCATAAATCCAGCATATTCACAACTGCCATGAGCAATAATTTTGAACGTGTTGTTAACACCTTTTACGCCTACTAAAATTGTGATTTTGGAAGATCCAAAATCCAAAATAGCAACTTCACTTTTTGCCATAGCCACCCCTTTTTACTTTTTTATAATAAAAAAGTATA
>JAZRJQ010000085.1:0-1664 GCA_045645925.1 Clostridia bacterium
CCTTCTTGTGTCATAAATACTTTTTCTTCCATAATTTCCTCCTAAAATTTGATAGATTTTGTACTTGCATAAAAGCAAGCGAATTTTAGAGATATTACACACAACTTGCTTCGTGTATAATTTCCTCCTATAAAAAATAGGGTAAACCCTAACTTTACCTAATTATTAAAATAATTGCAACAGATTATCTCTATCGCAACAGTGACATTATACCATTTTAATTAGAGAAATGTCAACACTTTTTTTAAAATATTTTTTTGTTTTAAAAGGTATTCATATTATATGCAAAATTTATGAATTATGCCACAAATTTTAATCATTTTTAACCATTTCTAAAATGAATCTGTCAAACAACACTTCTTCAATGAAATCGTCTGGGCTGAACATACACATATGAAAAGCGTTAAAGTCATAAACATGCTTATCAAGAAGAACTGGTGTGGAAATATTTAATTTTTCGCACAAAGTTTTAAGCATATCAAAAAAGGTTGTGGTGCTTGGATCAACTTCCACAGTTTTGTGTTTTAAGATATGTTCCTTTTTAATAACTTTTCCCCAAATTTTCATACAATGTTAATTTAAACTATTTATTAAAAAAAATCAAGCAAAATTCACAAAACCAATCAATTTGTTGACAATATTTTTTAATTTTAGTATGATAAAGGTATGAGTAGAGCAGTTTGGTTAGAAAAAATTGACGATTATAATATTTCAGAGCTTCAAAATAGATTTGAACATTGTTTTTTTGATTTAGATGTTAAAAAGATGTTTAAGCCTAAAATGAAAGTGTTAATTAAGGTGTGTTTGCCTTATTCTGTTTCACGAGATTGTGCAGAAACCACACATCCAGCAGTTGTTGGTGCATTGGTTAATATGTTAACGAGTTTAGGTGTTAAATGTGTTGTTGCAGATAGTCCTTACAAAAAATATACTGTTGAAAATTTGGACCAAGTGTACTTAAACACTGGTATGCTTGAAGTTGAAAATTTAACAAAATGCAAACTTAATAGAAACTTAAAAACTTGCAGAAAACACGTTAAAGATGGCGTTGCTACAAAAGATATAACTTTACTTGATATTGTTAATGATGTTGACGTAATTATTAATGTTGGTAAAGTTAAAATGGATAACGATTTAGGTTATCTTGGTGCAACTGCAAACTTGTTTGGATTAATTCCTGGTGAGAGAAAAACACTTGTTTTAAACGGATTAAATACAATTGCAGATTTCAATAATTACTTGTTAGATTTATTAAGCGTTTTGCAACAAAAAACAATACTTAATGTGCTTGATGGAATTGTGGCACAGGAAAAGGATAAAACACCAAGAATGTTATATTGTTTAGGTGTTAGTGAAAGTGCTTTATATTTAGATGAAGCAGTGTTGGATATTTTAAATATTAAGAAAGAAAATTCAATAATTAAACAAGCAATGGATCGTGGGTTTATTAAAGAAAATTCAACTTACAAAACAATTAATTGTTCAATTAATGATTTTAGGATTGATGATTTTGCAATGCCAGAATTGGCGTTAAGTTCACAAATACATAAAAACAAAGGATCACATAAAAGATATTTCAATAAGTATCAAGCAAGACCTAAAATTGATGGCGAAAAATGTAAGGGTTGTTCAATTTGTTCACGTGTTTGTCCAACAAAAGCAAT
>JAZRJQ010000086.1:0-13671 GCA_045645925.1 Clostridia bacterium
ATTTTTGACGAATTTTAAAAATTTTTTGTTAAATTTATATGATATTGCAAAATTTGATGCTAAACTTTTTGTAGTTATAATTAGTTTGTGTAAATATTAAAAAATAATTAAAATTTTAGGTTGGTAAAGTATGGAAATAAAACAAATTGTTAGTTCGTTTTTGGGCTCAAACACCTATGTTGTTGAGAGTGGTGACAACGTGCTTATTGTTGATGCTGGTGCAGAATTGGGTAAGGTTGTTGAAATGGTTGGCAACAAAAAAGTGTGTGGTGTGCTTCTTACACATTTACATTTTGACCATGTGTATTTTTTAAACGATTATGTTAATGCTTTTGGTTGTAAGGTGTATTTGCAAAATCAAGAAAATGTTGAAAACAAAAAGTACACATTGTCGGCAATGGTTGGTGGTGTTAATTTTCCTAAAAACTGCTATGTTGATTTGAAGAAAACTGATAGTGTTAACATTGAAAATTTTAATGTTTTGTGCTTTTCAACTCCGGGGCATAGTGCTGATTCGATGTGTTATTTAATTGAAGAAAATTTGTTTGCTGGCGACACCTTATTTAATGGCACAATTGGCAGAACAGACTTGCCAACTTCTAACACACAAGATATGCTTTCAAGTTTGGAAATGCTTAAAACTTTAACGTTTAAAACCTGTTTTAGTGGACATGGCGAAAGTTCTGATTACAACGAACAAATTGAGAACATAAAATATTTTATTATGGAATTATAATATTTAAATTTATAGCCGTTTTTAAGGATAAAAGTTTTTTAAAATTGGGTATTGACAACACACTTTGCGGGGTGTATAATGTTAGAGCATTTTAAGGAATTAAAATGTTTTTCCATTTTTCATTCTACCTGATTTTTAAACATTAGGTACAAAAAGCACGCGTTACTCCACAAGCGTGCTTTTTGTTTTGGGTGGGGGCAAGCCCTTTGCTTTGGCGCAAAGTGCCCCTGCCGGGGGCAGGCAACCACCACGGGCAGGCTTGCCCACGGTGGTTGTGGCTTGCCCCACCACAAAACAAAAAATAACAATAAAAACCATGCACCACTAATTAAATTAGTGGTTTTTTGTTTTTCAAAAAACAAATATCATGTTAAAATACAATTGCTATGCAATTTAAATTGTTACAATTCTATAAAGTTTTATCAAACTTTTCAACCAGTTTAATAAGTGCATTTGTGCCACTGCTAATTTACCAAGAAACAGGCAAACTATATTTGTCGGTTCTTTGTTTGCTTGTGCAATCGTTGGCAAACATCTTGTTTTCGGTTGCCCTAAAAAATTGGCTTTACAAAAAACCACAACTTTGCTTAATGCTTAGGGTTGTTCCAATAATTGTGTTCCAAATTTTACTTGTGTTTATGGCAAAAGCACCATTTTGGGCAGTTTTTGGTTGTGGGATTTTTACTGGCTTAAACTACACACTAAAATATATTCCATCAGATATTATTTTTGCGTATGCAACACCAGCAGATGCAAGCACAAAAACCTTAGCTTTGTCAAGGCTTGCCGAAGAAGCAGGCTATGTGTTGGCAGGTGTTTTGGGTGGATTGTTCCTTGACCATTTGGATTACACACTTTTAATTGTTATAAGTTTAAGTTTGTATGTTTTAGGAAGTTTCCCGTTGGTTGTTTACTATATTAAAAATAGAAAACAAAAAATGTTTAATGCAGAACATGTTTCAAATGCAGTTGTGCATTTTCAATCAAAAGTGGAAGATGTTAGGGGCAAAAAAGTTTCTAAAAAAGTTTTAATTGGCTATGCATTGGATTATGGCTTGATTGGTGGTATTGATGTTATTTATTCAGTGTTCACATTTATGGTTTACCTAAGTGGTGGATCGTATTTGTTGGCAGGAATTTTGGTTTCGGTGTTTGATGGTATTTATGGTTTGTCAACTTTGCTTGTGGGTAAACTTGACGAAAAAATTGACCTTACACACTATGTTGGCCTAAGTGGAATTGTTATTGGTGTGTTAACCATTGTAATAAGTTTGTGTGCAGGAAGTGTTTTAAGTTTTGTTGCGTTCGAAATTATTGCTTTCTTGTGGCCTTTCTTAACAATATTTATTAACCAACGAATGTTGCAAAAATCCAAAATTTTAGGTAACACCAACGATTGTAGTTTGGCAAAACAAATTGGTTGTTTGGTGGGATGTTCGCTGGGTTATGTGTTTGGGTTTGTTTCCATTCCGTTGCTTGGTGTGGTGTCAGGCTTGTTAACTGTTTGTGGTGGAGTGTTTGTGCCTGTTAACGAAGAACAAACCCGAAACGATTTGGTTGATTATTTGCAAAACAACGAAATAACTGATTAATAAGTTACAAATAATAATTTTCAAAGGAAAAAATAATGCAGTTAAAGTTATTAAATTTTCATAAAATGCTGGCAAACTTTTCAACAAGTTTGGTTGGTGGGTTTATTCCGTTAATAATTTACAAAAACACTCAAAGTTTGTTTTGGGCATTGTTCTATTTGTTTGCAATGTACATTATAAACTTTACGTTTAACCAAATTTTTAGAAAACAATTCATAAAACGTCCACAATTGTTTTTGGTTCTTAGAGCAATTCCAATTTTAATTTACTCGTTGGCTGTGTTGTTAATTGATGTAAGTTTTATTTGGGGTGTTGTAATTGTTGCAATTTTCTATGCGGCAAACATAAGTTTTAGAAGTAACTCAACCGAAATTATTTTAAACTATTCTGTTTCGCAAAACACCGATTCTAAAAGTTTTGGCTTAACACGTGTGTTTGAACAACTAGGAACAATTGTTGCTCAAATTGCCGGTGGTTTGTTCTTGGATTATTTGAACACCTACGTTTTAATTGCTTTGGCAATTGGAATATATTTAATTAGTTGTATACCACTTTTAATTTACTATATTAATGCTCATAAACAAAAAGGGTTTAACACCGAAATGACGTCAAATGCGTTGGTTCAGTTTGCTCAAAACCCAGATAAAACCGAAAAAGGCGAAAAGGTTTCAAACAAAATTTTGTTCCAATATGGGCTTGTGTACTATCTTGTTGGATTTTTAGATACATTCTGTGATATTTTCAACATTTTCATGTATGTTAAAACAGGTCAGTTTGCATTTGCTGGTTATTTTAGTGCTATTTACAATTCAACCTATGCTATTTCAAGCTATATTAATGGTTGGATTAGTTCAAAACACGATACAACCATTTTGGCTGCAATTTGCTTAATGATTAATGCTTGCTGTGTTGTTGCAGTTTCGCTTGTTGGTAATGTTTGGGTTCAATTTGCGTTGTTTGGTGTTATTGGCTTTGCATATCCATACTATTCGTTGTTCCTGATTGAACGCTTGCTTTCAAAAACAAGAATTTTGGGTGTAAGCAACAAAGCAATATTCACCCGTGACGATGTGTCGGTGCTGGGCAAGGTTAGTTGCTTGTCGGTTTCGCTGTTTGGGTTCTTAATTCCAACATTTTCGGTGTTGGGCACTGCATTGTTTGGCGCAGGGATTTTGTTGCCTGTTAACGAAGAAAACACCCGAAAAACACTTATTAACTACCTTGAAGGTTGCGATTAATTTAAAACACCCTAACTGGGGTGTTTTTTTGTTGCCACATAATTTAATAATTCCTAAATTTGTTTGTTAAAATAAAAGGTGGAGTGTTATAATTGTTGTAATATGTGGTGGTAATTAAAAATTAAGGAAAATTAATAATGAGTAAATTTGCTGTATCTTCTGATTCAACATGCGATTTGTATGCAAACGAAATTAAGGAAATGAATGTTCACTTTGTTCCACTTGTTTACACAATGGAAATTGATGGTGATTTGCAAGAACATACCGATAATTTTCAAAACTACGATGAATATGTTGGTTATTATAACGATTTAAGAAAGGGTGGCGTTGCTAAAACTAGCATGCTAAACTATGCTGCACATTTTGAACACTTTACAAAAATGGCAGAAGCAGGCGTAACTGATGCAATCCACTTCACAATTAGTTATGCACTAAGCCCAACTGTTGATGTTGCACGTAAGGCTGTTAAAGATGTTCAAGAAACATATCCAAACTTTAACTGCTTGTGTGTTGAAAGCCACACAACAACCATTGGTCAAGGAATGCTGGTTCGTATTGCGTGCGATATGCGTGATAAAGATAAAACCTTGCAAGAAACTTTTGATTATGTTGAAAGCGTTAAACATAAATTCCAACACTTCATTATTGCTGATAGTTTAATGTATTTGCGTCGTGGTGGCAGAGTTGGTAGTGCAAAAGCAATTGTTGGAACAATGCTTAACATTAAACCAATTTTAATTTTTACAAAAGAAGGTAGATTGGAAAAATATAAACAAGCAAGTGGCATGAAAACTGCAATCAAAAATATTGCAGATGAATATGCTAACTACACTGTTAATAAGGAATATCCTTTAATTTATATTGTTCATACCGACAACCAACCAATGGCTGAATTGCTTTCAAAAACATTGGAAGAAAAATATGGTGTTAAACCTGAAATTAGAATTATGGGGCCTATTATTGGCTCACACGTTGGTCCAAACTCTTTGGCTTATGCGTTTATTTCAAACGAAGAACGTCCAATTTAGGGTAACGCCAAGTGCAAAAATCTTTTGTTAAATCAAAAGCTTTAAAAAAATCCACAATCCTGTGGATTTTTTTGTTTTGTGCAACACGTTGCACAAACCTTGCACTTGGCGTTATGGAACTTGGTGCGAAATAATTTTAAATTTTCACACATAACCACAAAATAACATAATAAATTATTAACCTTAATTTTGGAGTGTGAAATGATATTTAATAATTCAACTAATCGTACCAATTCAAAAACTTTAAATTTTGAACATGACCATAGTTTTGAAATCAACCTTTCAAATTTGCAGGCAACCGATATTATGCCCGATAACAGTTTTGTTGCGTATTTCAGTGTTGTTGGCTCCGACTATGTTTTAATGCAAAACGTTAGGGAACTTAAAGTTATGGCACAACCACAACTGCAACCTTTTTTAAACCGACCAATGCCACAAAGCAATGTTCCACCAGTTGTGTCGGCTCACAACGACCCAACTTTACCACAAATAAAGGGCTATATTGCCGAACCAAACAACACAACCCAAGTTAGAACTCAAAGTGTGCTTACAGCAAAATATGTTTACAACCAACTTGCCACACTTTATGGCTTGCTTTTAAACCTAAAATCTCTTTCGGTAAATGGTGTGGGTGGAACAATGTTTCAAAATCTGGCAACCCAAACTTATGTGCTTGGCGAAACTTTAAACAATGTTGTTGGTTGGCTAACAAACAATCCAAACCCAATCATGCCACAACCGGAGTTTAAAACTCAAAACAACTATTGCAACCTTTTGGGTATGGCACTTAAAACAACGCATAACATTATTGTTGGGTTAATAAAACTCAACAAAATGTTGGTTGTTCCAAATGTTAACCCTTGGCTTAACAATGGTTTGCACACCATGTGGGTGGTTTTAAGTGGTTTGAACATGGCAAACCAAAATTGTTAATTTTTAGTGCGCTTTTTAGCCAACTTTTATACCGATAACGGAATAATAGGTTGTTTTTTGTAGGTGTTGTTCCGTTGCCGGTATAATGTTTGTTAAAATTATGATTTATCAATGGTGTAAAATTTTAATACCTAAAACCAATTGCGACGTTGACAAAAGGGTAGTAACTATATAAATGAAATCGATTTATACAAACAAACGTTGTTTATGTGCCAGTTCTGTTTCTATTTAAACTTTTTATTTAAAAAACATATGGTTAAAATGCACAAAGTTTTTAAAAATTTTAAAAATTGTGTAAATTGAACATGTTAAAGTTTTGTTGTTATTTTTTCGACAAATTACGTTAAATTATGCAAAAACCACCAAAAAATTGCTTTAATTGGTGGTTTTTTGTTTGGTTCTAAGATTATAACCAATTTTTACCAGCACAAAACCCACAAAATACCAGTAATTTCCACGATTATTTGCAATGTTATTATTTATAATAAAACTGAGAATATTGTTGAAATTTAGTTTACTTGATTTTTGATTTTAGGTATAATTCAAGTGTAAATCTATACACAAAAGTAAAATAGGAGATGGAAAAATGGATAGATTAAAAAAATTAAATGGGAGTATGATTGCCGCAATCGTGTTAAGCGTTTTGCTTATCATGAGTGTTACAGCAGGCGCAACATTGGCTTGGTTTGGTAGCCGTGACGCTGCAAGCGCTAGCCTTACCATGGGTGAAGCAATTGTTGTAACTATTGGTGAAGATTACAAACAAGGTGAAGGTGAATTGGCTATGAACTTGCCAGTTGACCAAGCAACCGGTGGTTTGTTGCCAGGCATGAGCGTGGTTCCAAACGTTAAAGTTCAATTGCAACAAAGTAACACCAATGCGTTACTTCGTGCAAGATTTATCACAAGTGTTGAATATCCTGACAACTATGTTGATGCAGCATATTCAAATCTTCAAAAATATGAAGATACAAAAGTAACAGCAGCAATAAAATCTGATCCTACTAAAAAACCTAGTGATTTTAATTTAACATCAACAGATTATGTTACTGCAAGTGGCAGAGTTTTAGATTCAACAAAATATCCAAAAGACAATGTTTATGCTGGTGATATGTACTATGACTACTACAACTATCTTGGTCAAAGAATGCAAAAAGACGGAACAATTTTAACACAAGAAGAACAAGATGATGAAAGTATTACTGAAGAGTTAAAACATACTAAGAAAATTCATTTAAGTCGTGTTAAAGTTAGAGATGCTATCGCTAAAGAAATTGGAGAAACAGTTGATGAAGAAGCTCCAAAAGATGAAGATAAACATGGTTGGGTAATTAATGGTATTAGAATTGCAGTAACAGCAGAAAATGCTGCTGAACTTGAAATCCGTCAACGTGGTGTTGACCTTACTGATGCTATCAACCGTGTTCTTCAAGGTCAAGGTGGTTATAGCATTAACTCAGCAACTGGTGAACTTATTAGTGGTGGTATCAAATATACTCGTCGTGTTGCTGATGGTTGGGCTTATCGTGAAGCAGACCAAGCGTGGTACTATCTTGGTAGCCAAACAAATGGTTTCGTTATTGGTACTGAAAGCACAACTTTGGGTATAAATTATAATGGTAACCCTGATGGTAAAACTGAAACAGTAACAACAACACAAGTTGCAAAAGATATTGCTTCATATTCAACAACACAAGTTGGTAACAAAACAGTTCAAACACCTAACTATGCTACACTAGGTGAAAAAGTTGATGGTAAACCAGCTGAAACAAATCCTTATGCTACAACCATTACAGAAAATGGTGGAAATAAAAACGATATGACCCGTAACTACTTAGGTGGAACAGATGCTGATTATGCAATTGATAGAGTAAGAAATGAAATTGGTGTTTTAAACCAAAAAACAATTGCATCAGTTGACCTAAGCCAAGGGGATGTTAGCATCGACTTCTTAACAAAAAGATTTGTGTTGCCAACATTCATTAACAACGATTATGCAAAAGCACAAGTTACATTCAACTTCACAGTTGAAGCAGTGCAAGATTACTTAGTTGACCCATTGCAAGAATCAACTGCTGCTGCTGACCGTTTACCAAACAACTTGGTTAATGCAATTTTAGTATTCAACAATGCATATCCACAAACATTATATCCACATTCAACAGCAAAAGAAGATAAACTTCGTGCAACTGGTTGTACGGCAAACATTTTGCCAGGTGGTGGTGATAGTGGTATTACTGGTTCTGGTAATACAGCAAAAACAAGTCCTGAGTGGAAAAACTCTAAATACGGTGAAGTTGAAGTTACTTATGTTAACACTGGTACAACAGAAGGTGACCGTTACTCATATGGATATTTAAAAGATGCTACTATTGGAACAAATGGTAAAGCTACTGCTGCTGATGATACAGGTGTAACTGCTCCTACTGCTACTGCATATGTGTTTGATGCAGACGCTGGTGATGATGGTAAAATAACATCTGTAATTAAAGGTTTTGGTGTTAAAACTGATGAATATGGCGACTTTGTTGCTGATTATACAGTTGCAGGTTGGTATGTTCGTGGAACAGCTAGTTCATTAGGTATTGCACCTTATATTACTGCACAAGTGGGAACTTATATTCCAGTAGCAAAAAGAACACCTGCTGCTGGCTAAAAATAACTAAAAACAAATCCTATTTTAATTTAGATATTTTAGGAGAGTGGAAAAATTCCACTCTCTTTTTTGTGCTGTTGATTGGGGTTATATTATATAAACTTTTTAAACAAAAAAAAGACCACACATTAAAGTGTAGTCTAGTTATATATTAAATTGGTTTACTTGATTGTAAAGTTTAATTTTAATATTAAACATCTAAGTAATCTTGACCAATAAACAAATCGCTATCTTGTGTTTTAATAATTCTATATTCAGCAATTTGAAGGTCACGCACAAACTTTTCGAAAAGTGGTGCAGTTTCGGTAGGGCTATCAAGCCTTAGTTCCAAAATGTTAAGTTTAACTTTTGATTTTGCCATGTTAGCATAAACGCATTGGTCAAAACTTAAAATAATTTTTAAACCATTGCTGTTAATAATTCTGTGACGGTCACGTTTTTTGTTAATTTTAAGTTTTGGTCTAAGTTTTCTAACCATTTCAAGTGGTTCAACACTAATTCCGTTTGGAATAAGTTCCAACACAACACTTGCAATATATTCGTAGTGTTTTGAAATGCTATCCTTTCTGCCAACCTTACGAATAAAGGTGTCGGGAATATCGGAAATAAACCTAATTCTGCCTTGGTCGCCATCTTCGTAACGTACAACAAGGTCGGTGTAAGGGCGGCCTTTGTAACTGTTAAGGCTTATGGTTATGCCTAGGCGACAAAAGAAATCGTCATCAGTGTCGTAATAAACCTTGGTAACAACGTCTTTTACGGTTGAACTAATGCCGAAGTTTCTAAGGAGATTGCTTGTTTTTAGAATGTTTTTTTGAATGTCCTTATATTCTTCTATTAAGTATTTTTGACCGACGTAATTTTCGCGTCTTCCTAAATCATTTACTTGTGTCATACCACTATTATAAATTAATAAAATTTTTTTTGCAAACAAAAAAAAGCCACAATTTAAGTTATGAAAGCATAATTTTAAGGTTTATTATTTAATTTGTAAATAAAATAGTAATTTGTGAGTTCTTAAAATTTTTATAAACATAAAAAACAATTGCGATTTGTGTTTAAAGTTGTTTTTATGATAAGGGTGAAATGTTATAAACGTAATTGGTTTATATAAACAAATTTGGTGTATAACCCGAACAACCTTTCAAACAAACGCAAGATGTTTGCCAGCCCCCCCCATTACTATGGTTAACTTTATTTAAGGAATTAAAAAGATAAACTTAGTTAATATTTAAATTGAATTAGGTTACAAAACACGCAACAATAATTGCTTAATGCATGTTCATAAACTTATATTAGTTTGACATAAACTTGGTTAAATATTAAAATTAAGTAGGATACAAAAATGAAATTGAAATTAACAAAATTATTTAGTTTAATAGCATTGTTTTTTTGCGTTATAGTTATGGGTGGTTGTGCTCAAATTGACTATTCAAGGTTTGTTCACCCAAACGGAAAAATTGTTGACCGTGTTGTTGTTGAAATTGATGAAAAGGCTTACAACTACTGTTCGTTTTCCAAAAGGGATTTTTTAACCATTGTTCAAAAAGACTTTGAAAATCTTTACATTCAGCCAATTGAAGATTTTAAAACTGAGTTTTGGTCAACCGAACACACATTTGCCGATAAACAATTGGTGCAAGATGGTATTGTTACCGATGTTAGGGAAGTTGATGGTGTTATTTTTTGTGATATAACATTTGAAAATCAAAGGGTTTTTGATTTGTATTACGACAGCATTAATGTTGATGCTGACTACGAAAAAACCTTGTTGGAATCGGAATTTAGGGAAGGAACATTTGTTAACAAATTTGTTAGTTCTTCCGAAAATGCATTTGCAATTTTAAAAACGCAAGCATTACAAAGTTTAATTTCAAAGTACAAAGGTTATTTTCAATATCATTATGGTTTAAGCAGTGTAAAACTAACACAAGAGTATGCAAGCCCAAACACCGATATTTATTCCAATGCACACGAAACCGAAGTTGTTGACGGAATTAAAATGCATTACTGGGAAATTGACCCTGAAAATTTGGATTTTAAGTTGGAATTTTACACAGTTACACCACACACAACAAGTTGGTACATTTTGGCATTTATTTTAAGTTTGCTGTCAATTTTTGTGGTGTGGGCTGTTATAAGGCGACGCAAACAAATTGCCGAAGAGCAAGCAAATGCGTGCAATGTTAACCCGTTTGGTTTAAACAACAGGCAAAACAAAGGTTAACAAAAAATTGTGCAGTGTTAACAAATTGTTTTTAATTAATTTTTGACACTTTAAATTTGGAAAGTTTTATGTTAAACTAAACTTGGTAGGTTATTATGGAAGATAGATATTTTTTTGACAAACGTGTTATGAAACAAATTTTTAAAAAGTATGGGTTAATGGCACTTGGAATTTTGCCGGTGCTATTAATTGCAAACTATTTTTTGAACAAGGTGTTAAGTTTTGGATTAACCGTTGCAGTTGACATTGTGTTAATTTTGGTTATGGTGTTAGTTATTGAAGCCGTTATTAATGCAATTAAAAACAAAAAAGAACAAAGTGCTGTTCGTGACGACGACATTGTTGTTAAGAAAGCGCAAGAAATTAAAGCAAGAAGAAAAAAGGATTAAACTATGGCAATTAAAACAAAAGAAAGAATTTTACCACACAGCATTGAAGCCGAACAAAGTGTTTTGGGTTGTGTGTTAATTGACCAAGATGCAAGCATGGACGTGCTTAACACTTTGCACAGCGAAGATTTTTATGTTGAAGCACACCGTATTATTTTTGATGCAATGTACACCGTGTTTAACAACAATTCACCGGTTGACTTTGTAACATTAACTGACCAGTTGGAAAAAAACAACATGCTTGAAAGTGTTGGTGGGGCTGAATATATTGCAACCCTAACAAACATTGTTCCATCGTCAAGCAACTTTAAGCATTATTGCGATATTGTTAAACGCAACAGCGTGTTACGCAAACTTATTGATGCAAGCAACAACATTATTAACAATTGTTTTGAATCGGAAACAATGCAAGAAGCGTTAAGTTATGCTGAAAAGAACATTTTTGATATTTCACAAAAGGAAGACAAAAGTGGTTTAGCGCCTTTAAAGGAAAGCACAGGCGAAGTTTTGGATAAGTTTGATAAAATTCAAAAAGACCGTGACAGTTTGCGTGGGCTTCCAACAGGTATATTTGGCCTTGACAAAATTTTGAACGGCTTACAAAAATCCGATTTAATTATTGTGGCTGCACGTCCCGGTGTTGGTAAAACATCGTTAAGCATGAACATGGTTAACTATGCGGCAATTCACAAAAAAGCAAGTTGTGCAATTTTCAGTTTGGAAATGCCACGTGTGCAATTGGCACAACGTTCGCTTTGTTCAGTTGCTTATGTTAGCATGGAAAAAGCCCTAAACGGCAAACTTACTGTTAACGAATGGAAACAACTTTGGGCTGCAAACGAAAAATTGAACAACGCAAAAATATTTGTTGATGATTCAAGTTTGAACACACCTGCTCAAATTTTAAGCAAATGCCGTAGGCTTAAAGCAGAACACGGCCTTGACCTTATTATGATTGACTACCTACAACTTATGCAAGGTGGTGGAAAAAATCGTGACAATCGTCAACAAGAAATTTCTGATATTTCTCGTTCATTAAAAATTATGGCAAGGGAACTTAATGTTCCGGTTATTGTGCTAAGTCAGTTGAACCGTGGTGTTGAAGGCCGTACAGGTTCTGCAAAAGTTCCAATGCTTTCCGACCTTCGTGAATCGGGTGCAATTGAACAAGATGCTGACATTGTTTTGTTTATTCACAAACCAGATCTTCCAGCCGATGCGCCAGAAGAACTTAAACAAAATCCAATTTGCGAAATTGTTATTGCAAAACATCGTAACGGTGCGCTTGGTAACGTTAAAGTTAAATGGATTGGCAACATTACAACATTTGTTAACTTGGAGCGTGATGCTAACGAACAAAGTTTGGATGCGCTTGCACCACCACCAATTCCAAACGATGCACCAACTGTTGATGAAAGTTTGCCAGAAATTGTTCCACTTGACGATAGCGACATAACCGATATTTTCTAGAATTTGATATTGACAAGCCTTGATTTGTTTGGTATAGTTTAAGCGTAGTATTTCAATTAGTCCATTCGCGATGTACTATGTAAGAACAATAATAAAGACAAATCAAATGGTAGTTTTACTTGTTTGATACTTAAAAAATAATTTAAGTTAGGTTAAAATCTTCTTTATGAATGGCAAAAATAATCAATAAGCATTAATTATGGTTGTTTTTTGCTGTTGTAATAAAGGAGGTTTTTTGTTTTTACAACCAAACAAATACATTATGAAAAGGAAGATAGAAATATGAGTGAATTTAGTTACAAAGAAACCGGAAAAAACATCGGTTGGAATTTTTCAAAAATAAACCCTTTGGTTGTAAGAAAGGGCAATTACAATTATTGGCGTCACATTGTTGATGCAATAACACCCGAAACTGTTATGCTTGACATTGGCTGTGGCAGTGCTGAAAAAACATTACGTTTCACAGCCGAAGCAAAAAAGATTGTTTGCATTGACATCGAACCTGAAATGTTGAACAAAGCAAACCAAAATTTAAACAAATTTTACACTGGCGCAAAAAAAGAAAAGTTTGAATTCAAATTAATGGACGGCGACGGGCTGTTAGGGTTCCCAGACGAAACTTTTGATTTGGTTGTGTCACGCCATTGTGGTGCAAACATGGCAGAAGTTTATCGTGTTTTAAAGCCAGGTGGAGTTTTTGTTTCGGAAGATGTTTCAAAATATGATTGCTGGGATTTAAAACAACATTTTGGACGTGGACAAGGCTTTGAAGGCGAACCACAATACTTTGAAGTTTCAAAAAGTTGCATTCAACTTGGTTTTACAAAAGTGGAATTTGAACAAGTTGAAGAAGACGAATTTTACCCTGATGCTGACCAGTTAAAATACTTACTATACAACACACCAATTTTGGGTGGTTACACTCCTGAAACCGACGATGAATGCTTAAATGAGTACATTTCAACCCACACAACCGAAAAGGGCATAAGATTAAACAGGCGTTTGTATGGTTTTAGGTTGGTGAAATAGAGAGGTTAAAAAAACAAGGCTTAATTAAGCCTTGTTTTTTTATGAACTATAATTGTATGCAATTTTATTTTTCTTTTCACCTAAAAGGTTTAAAATAAAACCATCTTCAACTTTACACCAACATTGTTTGTTATTAAGTGGTAAATCTTCTAATATTTCATCGTTGGTAACGGTGCTGCTATTTACAACTTCTAAATCTTCTATACTAATTAATGCTTGTGCGTAATCTGTTCCCTCTGAGTTTGAAAAAACAACTTCAAATTTATTATTGTTAATCCAAGAAAAAATTATTGTTCCAATTGCATCTTTCTTTATTCCAATATCTTCATAATTTTGTTTGCTAACCGTAACTTTTACTTCGTCTAACCATTTC
>JAZRJQ010000087.1:0-2696 GCA_045645925.1 Clostridia bacterium
AACTTTTTTATAATATTCATTATATTCGGTATAAAAATTTCTTTTATTTTCCATTAGTTTTCCTTTTAAATTTAAGTACATATTAAGTATATATTAATTTGTGCTATTTTTCAATTAAAATGTTTGTTGACTTTAACAAAAAAGCAAGAGAATAACTCTTGCCTTTTTGCTTTATTTAGTTTCTTTTGTTTTAATTTGTTTTTTAATTTTGTTAACAATTGATTTAACATCAAGTTTTAATTCTTTTAAAACATCGGTTGGCACACCACTTTTACCAAAACTAAATGTACCAATAACTTCACCAGTTTTAATATATTTTGCAAAACTCAAATCAGAACTAAGTTCAATTGAGAATGTTGGAACTTCGCTGTTTAAAACCTTTTCTTTGTATGATTCTGGCTGAGCATCAAACAATTCCATACAAGGCATACTAACAACTCTAACGCCAACACCTGCACTTTCTTCCAATTCTTTTGCAACTTCTAATGCTGTTTTAACTTCACTACCAGTTGCAATTAAAACTGTGCCAAGTTTTTTGCTTTCTTCTTTTATAATATATCCACCTTGTTTAGCACCTTCAAAATTAGAATTTAATGGTTCCAAATCTTGTCTGGTTAAAACCAAAACAGAAGGAGCATTCAAGTTTAATGCGGAAGAATATGCAGCACAAGTTTCAGTGTAATCAGCCGGACGGAATGTGTAAGTGTTTGGTTGTGACCTAAACATTGCCATTTGCTCAATTGGTTGATGTGTTGGACCATCTTTGCCAACCATTAACGAATCGTGAGTTAAAACATATAAAACACGACGGGAAGTTAATGCGCTCATACGTAATGCTGGTTTTAAGTAGTCTGCAAACACCATAAATGTTGAAACAAATGGAGTTAAACAGCCGTAAAGTGAAATTCCGTTTGCAATTGCACCCATACCAAATTCCCTAACACCAAACATAATGTTGCGTCCAACAGGATTTTCGTGGAAATTAGCACTATATACTTGTGCTTTTGTGCTACTCATAACATCGGCACAACCACCAATCAGGTTTGAATAATTATCTGCAATAATATTCAAAATTTCACCACTTGCAACTCTTGAACTTGTGTTTTTGTTTTCAAGTTTTGAAACATGACTATCAATATCAGAAAAATCATTTTTTAAGTACATATTTAAAATTCTGTAATCTGATGGATAATGTTTTTTGTAAGTTTGCATGCGTTCATCAAAATGTTTTTTAACATCGTCAAATCTTGCTTTAATGGTTTCAAAATGGTCAGCTGCTTTTGCATTAATTTCAAAAGGCTCGCCAACAACACCAAGTTTTGCACGCAATTTTAATGTTTCATCTTCACCCAATGGTGCACCATGAACTTTGTTGCTTCCTGCCAAACTTGAACCATGACCAATAACAGTGTTAACAACAACCAAAGTTGGCTTATTTAGGCTTAATTTTGCACGTTTAATTGCTTTTGTTATTTTGTCAACATTGTTACCATCTTTAACTTCAATAACGTTAAATCCATAGCCTTGGAACACCATTTTTGTGTTTTGTTTAAAAGCAACACTTGTTTTATCGTCAAGCGACACATTGTTAGAATCATAAATAACAATAAGTTTGTTAAGTTTTAATGTTCCTGCCAAACTTAATGCTTCATGAGAAATACCTTCCATCAAACAGCCGTCACCAACCAAACAATATGTATAGTTGTCAAACAACTTGTAATCTGGTTTATTAAAAATTGAAGCCAAATGTTTTTCAGCAATTGCCATACCAACAGCATTTGCAAGCCCTTGACCTAATGGACCGGTTGAAGCATCAATTGCATTGTCTGCTTCACACTCTGGGTGACCCGGGCAACGAGAATTTATGCTTCTAAAACTTTTTAAATCATCTTTTGAAAAACTAAAACCCATGCTATGTAATGTAGCATACAAAAGTGCTGAACCATGGCCTGCTGACAACACAAAACGGTCACGAAGCAAGTGCTTTTCGTCTTTTGGTGTAACATTTAAAATTTTAGCATAAAGCGAATATAAAATTGGAGCAGCACCCAAAGCAATTCCAGGGTGTCCACTTTTTGCATTGTTAATTTCATCCATTGACAAAATTCTTAAAGCATTAACACATAAATTATCGTTTTTCATAATACTCCTCAATTTTTCTTAAAATTATTTTAATTTCATCTTCATTCTTTGAAACATCAGCAACAATATCAACCATGTCAGTTAAAATTTTATCACGGTCCTTAAATTGTTTTACTGCTAGTTCTGTTTCAGTATTGCTCAACTTTTCATTTTTTAACAATTGTTTAAACTTTGTTTGGTTACACCTTAAATAAATCAACAAACAACCATCTTTAACATAACCATAGTTGTTTTCATTATTTAAACTTGAAAAGCCAATTGTAAAAATTGTGTTTACGTAACTTGAAAGCGTTTTAATTGTGCCCGTTTCTTGTTTTTCAATATATTCTTTACCAACAATACTTTCAGCAACATCAATACCCATAAGATCATATTCTAAAACTTCAGTTACATCGGTGTAAAACATTTCCAACACGTCAGAAACACGTTTTGCCACATTTTTTGTGTAACTATTAAGCAAACCAACCACACAAATGTTGCTTCCCATGTTTTACTCCTTTTTTAAGTTTTATCATTTACAAGTTTAATTGTTTTGCAATACATTTATATTATAT
>JAZRJQ010000088.1:0-7332 GCA_045645925.1 Clostridia bacterium
CTTCAAAATAATTTTCAGCTTTTGAATATTTTTTGCTAAGTTCATTTGAATAATATTTCAAATCAGTTAGGTAAACATCAACCAAGCCATCAAGTTGTTTTAATGCTTCAACACTATCGTAGCCACTTGTGTTATAAACAATTGGAATTTGTGGTTTATAAATTCTTAAAGCTTCAACAATTTGTTTTACATAATGTGATGGTGTAACCAAGTTTATATTGTTTGCCCCCTTATCTTCTAATTCTTTAAAAATTTGAGCCAAACGTTCAACTGTTATCTCTTTACCAAACCCTTCGTGCGAAATATCGTAGTTTTGGCAATAAACGCATTTTAAATTACACCCACTAAAAAACACTGTGCCACTTCCTTCGGCACCAGATATTATTGGTTCTTCCCAAAAGTGAAGTCCGGCACGTGCAATTTTTAACGTGTTACCAACACCACAAAACCCTTTTTTCTCATCACGGTTTATATTACATTTTCTTGGACATAAATTACAATTCATTACTAACCTTAAAAAAATAACTAACCTTAAAAATTAAGGTCAGTTATAGTTTAATTGTTTTTTTTAATTTTGTTAACTATTTTTACTCTTCCAACAAATTTGCAAATATGTTTAAAACCGATGCAGTTAGAACCAACAGTACACCTGAAATAATTCCAAAATTTAGTGAGTAATTATTTAAAACATATTCACCACGTGTTACACCCATACTTCCAACAAATGCAACCACACTTATTGCAAGCACAATCCACACAACAAAAAATCCACCCAACACAAAAATATTATTTAACCCAGGTTTAAAAAACGACAACATTGTTAACACAAAAACAATCAATGAATAACCACAACACACTGGCCCCATAATTGCAATAACATAAGCAGTAATTCTGGTTAACTCATTTTCAAAAAATTGTTTAACTTCCAAAATTCGTAAAGTTTGTTCTTTTGAAATTAATGCTGTTGTAAAATCAAAACCACTATAATATGTTTGTTGAAACGAAGACGGAGAAGTAAATGTTATAAACGGAAAAAAGTATGCTACAATGCTTAGCACAATTAAAAACAAAGAAACATATTTTAAAACATTAGAAACTTTTATTTTTTTTGTTTTAGTTTTTTCCACTCTTACTCTCTTATGTTTTTTATATAGTATAACAAATTTTTTGCAAAACAAAAAAACATATAACGAAAGTTATTTTAATTTTTTAATTCAACAAACCATCTTTCTGTTTCACGTTCGTAAAACAAAAAAGTTTCGGTGTTGTTGATTTTTATTTTGTACCTTTCACCAATTCCACCAACTTTTAAACTTGCCGAATTTTTAACTTCAACCACTTTTGAAACTTCGTAAACTTTATCGTTTAAGGTTATAAGTTTAGGCTTCTTACCACCCACTTCATTAAATTCAACAAGCACAGAAACATAGTTTTTTGTCATAAACACCATACTTTAAGTTAAAAACACTATTGTTTTGGGTCGTCAGTGCTTTTAAAACAACTAACAGGGTGAATTGTGTGTGTTATGTTTTCCGGATTAATTTCGTCCAAATTTAACGCACACACACTTCCACGTTTTAAAATATTATAGCCAAACCTACGCCTTAAACTATCAACAGTGTTTTCAAACTTTTCTTTTTTTAAGTTAGTTTGTTCGTTATTAAACAAACTATACTGCATCTGTTCATTAGTTAAATTTGTTGCTCTAACACCAATTGCCCTGATTGTTTTTTGCCAATCAAACTTAAATAATTTGTAACACTCAGTTGAAATAACACTTGCCAAATTTGTTGGAAATTCAATTTTTTTGCTTACCTCAAAACTTTTTAAGTCGTCGGTTTTAATGGTTAAACTAACAGTGTTACACCACAACTTTTTTTCACGCAATCTATGTGCAACACTTTCGGCAAGCACACAAATTATTGCTCTAACTTCTTCGTTGGTTTTTAAATCTCGTGGGCATGTGGTTGAATTTCCTATCGATTTCACTTCGTCAATTTCGTCAAACTTTTTAACAGGTGCATTGTCTAAGCCATTTGCAAATGTGTGCAAAGTTTCACCATTTTTGCCCATAACGTTTTTTAAAACTTCACGTTGTGTTTGTGCTAAATCACCAATTGTTTTAATTCCTAATTTGTTTAATTTTTGTGTTGTGGCTTTTCCAACATACAACAAATCACTAACTGGTAAATTCCAAACCAAGGTTTTATAGTTATCAAAATTTATTACCGTTACAGCATTTGGTTTTTTTAAATCGCTTCCAAGTTTTGCAAAAATTTTATTAAAACTAACACCAATGCTAACAGTTAATCCAAATTCATCAATAACACGTTTCCTAATTTTTTCTGCCAGCTCATAGGCTTCATCAAAACTTTTAACAACACCAGTTACATCAAGCCACGCTTCGTCAATTCCAAAACTTTCAACACGGTCAGTATATTCCCTATACATTTGTTTCACCAATTTTGAAACATAATAATATCTTTCAAAGTTTGCCGTAACACACACAAGTTCTTCCAAACATTTTTGTTTTGCTTCCCAAATTGTGTCGCCAGTTTTTACACCATATTTTTTTGCGTTATAATTTTTTGCAAGCACAATGCCATGACGTTTTTCTGCATCACCTACAACAGCCACAGCTTTATTTCTAAGTTCTGGATTATACAAACATTCAACACTTGCATAAAAATTGTTTAAGTCGGAATGCAATATAAAACGTGACATAACCTTCCCCTTTTTAATTTTAGAACATTTGTTCTATTATAATATTTTTAAGTTGGTTTGTAAAACAAATTAGTGCTTTACACAAAAAGTATTTTAAACAAAAAAGAGAACTTAAATAAGTTCTCTTTTTGATATCTTAATTTATTATTTATTTTCTTCAATCTTTTTATCGTTCTTAGCATCTTCATCTTCTTGTTTGTCAACAAATTCCCACATAAGTGATGTGTCAGGAATTCTTCGTTTATCCAAACTAATACTATCTTCAAAAATTTCCATAAATGGAAGATCTTTAACAACATCTCGGTTTTCCATAACAAGTTCAAAGAAATCAGTTTTGTAAAGTGCTAATTCAAAATCATGAGTTGTGTTAATAAATGCATCGGCACTATCTTTAAATGGTGCAATGTATGTATCTTCTGCATCACAAACATTGCGCCAAGTTTTTAAAGTTGTTTCAGGCGATTTACCACGACGAGCGCAGTCACGAATCATACGACGAATCAAACGTAAATTACGATTTGAAATTTTGTAGAATTCGTCACGTTTAAAACCTTTTAAAGCATCAGCATAAACTCTGAAAAATTTATCTGTTCCCAAGTGCTTAATAAGTTCAGGATTAAGAACATGTAAACCTTCATAAATAACAAATGTATCATCATCGAAAGTTAGTTCATATTCGTTTTCAAGATTTAATCCACTAACAAAGTCGAAACGTGGGAAGCCTGCTTTACCATTTTTAAACAATTCTTTAAAGCATCTTTGCATTTGTTTTAGGTTGACTGCACGTAAACTATCAAAATCTTTCATACCATTTGGCAAAAGTGGAGTATCTTCACGATTTAAGAAGAAATCGTCCATACTAATTATAATTGCTTTTTTCTTTTTTGTTTCAAGAATTTCCTTAATCAAACGTGCTGTGGTTGTTTTACCTGCACAACTTGGACCAGCCAGTAAGATGATTTTTGGCACAACTTTTTGTTTTAAAATGTTTTGAACAAGCAAAAACAATTGTCCACGATATGCGCTTTCAGCATCATACATAACTTTCATTTCGTTTTCATCAAGTTTTCTGTTTACTTCATTAATGTTAATAAAATCTCCAATCATAAAATCTCTTTTCCTTATTTTTTATTTTAAAGTTAGTTAAATTCTATTTTACTTCAATTTTTGTTTTACCACCCATATATGGTTGCAATGCTTTTGGAATATTAATGCTTCCATCTTCGTTTAAGTTGTTTTCCAAAAGTGCAATCAATGCTCTGGTTGAAGCAAGAACAGTGTTGTTAAGTGTGTGCAAGTAGTAATTACCTTTTTCACCTTTTGCTCTAATGCCAAGTCTACGTGCTTGTGCATCACCCAAAGTTGAACAAGAACCAACTTCAAAGTATTTTTGTTGACGTGGGCTCCACGCTTCAACGTCACAACTTTTAACCTTTAAGTCTGCCAAGTCACCACTACAACATTCAAGTGTTCTAACAGGAATATCAAGTTGACGGAAAATGTCAACAGTGAAAGCCCACATTTTGTTGTACCAGTCCATGCTTTCTTCCGGCTTACAAATAACAATCATTTCTTGTTTTTCGAATTGGTGAACACGATAAATTCCTCTTTCTTCAATACCATGTGCGCCAACTTCTTTTCTAAAACAAGGGCTATAAGATGTCATTGTAACAGGAAGTTCGGTTTCTTTAATGATTTGGTCTTTAAACTTACCAATCATACTGTGTTCACTTGTTCCAATCAAGAACAAATCTTCGCCTTCAATTTTATACATCATTGCATTCATTTCAGCAAAACTCATAACACCATTAACAACATCGCTTCTAATCATGAATGGTGGAATGCAATAAGTAAAATTTTTGTCAATCATATAGTCACGCGCAAAGTTAATCATTGCTGTAACCAATCTTGCAGCATCGCCCATTAAGTAATAAAAACCATTACCACTGGTTCTGCCAGCACTATCTTTATCAAGTCCACCAATTTTTGCTAAAATTTCGGCATGATAAGGAATTTCAAAATTAGGAACTTTTGGTTCGCCAAATTTTTGAATTTCAACATTTTCGCTATCATCTTTTCCAATAGGAACACTATTATCAATGATGTTAGGAATTGTCATCATAATTTTTTTGATTTCAGCATTTAATGCTTCTTCTTCTTTTTCAATTTCAACAATACGTTCATTGTTTTTAACAACTTGTGCTTTAATTTCATTTGCTTTTTCAACTTCTTTATTTCTCATAAGCAAACCAATTTCGCCACTTAGTTTGTTACGGCTTGCCCTTAGGTTGTCACCTTCCAATTTTAAAGCACGGTTTTGTTCGTCAAGTTCCAAAACTTTATCAACAAGTGGAAGTTTTGCATCTTGAAATTTCTTTTTAATATTTTCTTTAACCAATTCTGGATTGGTTCTAATTAAATTAATATCTATCATAAATATAAATCTCCTAAAAATATAAAGTTACAAAAAAGTTTAGGTTAACAAAATTAACCATTTTAAATTTTATCCCTTACGGGAAATATTAATCATTTTAAAACTTAATTTAACTTTTATATACATAGTTTATTCACCTTTTAAGCAACCTTAAACAAAGTTTAAAACTTGTAAACAGTCGCTATTAAAAGTATAACTTATAAATTGCCAAATTACAACTTAAAATTTATTAATTTATAATTTTGCCTAGTTTTAGAACAACATAAAAACGCCAACAATAAATATTGCTAGCGTTTTTATGTTTTGGCTAAAAGGGATTTATGGATGCAAGTGTTCTGTTCTTGCAACACCTATACAACAATTAACCGTTTTGTTTTATTTGAACTTATTTAAATTTTTTTAAATTTTTTAAAAATTAACATAAGAATTAAATTTTTCTTCCCAACTTAATTTTGTTTGTTCCCAATTTTGTTTTAATTTGTTTGTTTGTGGAACATGGTCAATAACCCAACCACTATAACTTGTGTAAAAATTATTATAATCACCTTTATTTTTTAAATGATTGTTATATGCTTGTTCATTGTTTTTTAATACGATGTTTTTTGATTGTTTTGCTTGCTCATAACATTCATACACACCGGTTTTAACAACCCCCAATTTACTTTCCACACCCAAACAATAGTTTTCATATTTTTGTTTTAATTCGTTTTTATAATTTTCAATTTTTATTTCCAATTGTTTTTTATAAAAATCAAAAACAGTTTTTCCATTTTCACGCTCAGCCAAATCTTGTTGTTCACTTTCAATAAATCTACTCAAATTTTCAATAGTAGCATTTATTGCTTGAATTTTTGCTTCATCTGTTTCAACACTTAAACTTGCACTTAAAGCATCACGTTCTTGTTGCCACTCAAAAATTTTTTGACGGCTCAGTTCAAGTTCTTGTTGCCAAAAATAATCAAAATTATTTAATCTTTCTTCTTCGCCAACCAAACTATTGTTAATTATTCCAATTTCGGTTAAATAAGAACTTTGTAGGGGTTTAATATTTTCATTTAAAGTTTCCAATGTAAAATCATGCCTAAACCTACGTTTCAAATTTGTATAACTATCATGCAGTTGTTTGTTCAAACTTTTAACACTGCAATTTTGTAGTTGTTGTTTTTCAACTTCACTTAATCTTGGGTTAAGCGATGCAACCAACTCAACCAATTCTTGTTTTGATTCAAATTCTGTTAAAACAACTCCGTAAATTTGATTTGCTAAATAAAACCTTTTAATTTCGTTTTGTAAATTTAAAAGCAATTCATTTTCTTTTTTCTCGTCATCATTAACAACAGCAATTAACACTGCATTTTCAACATTGTCGGTGTTTTGTGTTGTAATATAGCCAGTTTTGGCTGCCAAAGTTACAATTTTATTTGTTGCCTCAACACTTGTTAATCCAACCAAATTTTCGTCTGCTAACAACAGTTCAGCGTGTTTGTTTTTTGCCATTGTTAACACAACACAATCGTCTTGATCCAGCAACAATTCAATGCTTGGGTTTATTTCAATTGTTAACTTACTTGTTATTATTGGTTCAGGATTCAACCAACTAATTAAAACTGGGAGCAACGAAATCAAAATTAAAAACCAGAAAAATGTTACAGCCATTGTTAACGAAACAAGTTTAACATTAGGTTTTGCTTTTGTGCCATCGTTGTTAATCTGGTCGTAAATTGGTGTTAAATCTTTTTCAACACTTATTTGTTTTGTTTTTTCCAAAACATTTTTTGGCATATTACTTTCAACTTCAAGTTTAAGTTGATTTAAAATGTCTTTACGCTTCATTGTTTCCGCCCTTTTTTAATTCTTTTTTTAGTTTTTTAAGTGCATTATTATACGTCCACAACACACTACCCAGTGGCTTGTTTAAAACATCGGAAATCTCCCTATGTTTATAACCATAAACCGAATACATTAAAACAACTTGCAATTCAAAATTTGTTAAAATATTTTTTGCAATTTTAAAAATTGGCATATCTTCACGTTCAAAATTTTTATCGGTTACCGGGTTTAAATATTCGTGTTCGTTTGTGTCTAGCACATCAATTTTCTTATTTCTGTTCAAATAGTTGAAACATAAATTTCGGGCAATGGTTAAAATCCAAGCATAACCATTTGTTCCATCG
>JAZRJQ010000089.1:0-6576 GCA_045645925.1 Clostridia bacterium
CACAGAACGACATGGCTACGATCCGACTTTATTATTGTTACCGGTGATAAAGATAGTTTTCAGTTGATTAACAACAATACTTGGGTTATGTTTACTAAACGTGGAATTACCGAAACTATTAATTATAATTCCGATCAATTGTTCAACGATTATGGGCTTAAACCATATCAAATTATTGAACTTAAATCTTTAATGGGTGATAGTTCAGACAATATTCCAGGTGTGACTGGCGTAGGTGAAAAAACTGCTTTGGGTTTGCTTGATAAATACCAAACATTAGATGGTGTTTATGCTAACATTTCCGAAATTACTGGTAAGTTGAAAGAAAAGTTGGAGTTAAATAAAGAGCAAGCATATTTAAGCCATAAACTTGCAACAATTAAAACAGATTGTGACTTGGAATATGATTTGGTGGATTTTGAATATGAATTTCCATTTAGTAGTGAAGTTTTAAAATTTTTTAAAAAATATCAATTTAATTCCTTGCTTAAAAAACCAGAACTATTTAGCAATGTTGCCCCAGTTGAAAGGGTGGAAGAAAATGTTGAACAAGTAACAATTAAAACATTAGATGAACTAAAACCAGTTGTAGAAAAAATTAAACAAGAAAAGAAGTTTTGTTTTTACCTAGATAATATTATTAGTTTGTATGTAGGGAACACGGAATATAATATTGACCAAAATCTTGATTTGCTATCAAGCAGTTTAGAAACTAGTGATGTTTTAAATTGTTTAAAAGAAGTTATGCTTGATGATAATATTAAAAAATGTGTTTACGACCATAAAACAGACTTGCACAAATTATACGATTTTGGAATTGGTTTAAATGGTGTTGATTTTGATATTTTGATTGCAAGATATTTAATTAATAACAACAATAAGGCAAACATTAAGTTTTCTGATTTGATTATTGAAAACGATTTAAGCACAAAATATTGGGCTTATAACTTGAAAAAACTTGAAGATGTGTACAAACAACGTTTAGACGAACTTGGGCTTTTTGATTTGTTTTACAACATGGAACTTCCACTTGTTGAAGTGTTATACAATATGGAAACAACTGGATTTAGTGTTGACCAAAATGTGTTATACGATTTAGATAAAAAATATAGTGAAGAAATCGTTGAATTAACAACTGAAATTTATGATTTGGCTGGTTGTGAATTTAATATTAATTCGCCAAAACAATTAGGTGAAATTCTGTTTGATAAATTAAATTTGTATCACGCAAACAACAAAAAGAAAAGTACTGGTATTGAAATTTTAACTGCAATTAAAAACGACCACCCAATTGTTGAAAAAATTATAAGATATCGTACTGTATCAAAATTGCTTACAACCTATATTAAAGCGTTTGAAACAATTATTAACAAAGAAACAAACAAAATTCATACAACATTTAATCAAACATTAACATCAACAGGTAGGTTGAGTAGTTCTGATCCTAACTTGCAAAATATTCCAGTTAGAACAGATGAAGGAAAGTATTTGCGTAAAATGTTTGTTCCTTCAAATAAAGATGGTTACATTGTGTCGGCAGATTACAGCCAAATTGAACTTAGGTTGCTTGCAGCATTTTGTGGTGACGAAAACTTGGTTGAAGCATATAAAACAGGAAAGGATATCCATGCAACAACTGCATCACAAGTGTTTGGGGTGGATTTAAAAGATGTTACTAGCCAAATGCGACGTGATGCAAAAGCTATTAATTTTGGTATAATTTATGGTATTTCTGATTATGGTTTAAGCCAAAACATTGGAACAACTAAAAAGGTTGCAAAAGATTATATTGACAGATATTTTGCAAAGTATCCACTTGTAAAACAATATATGGATTCTAACATTGATTATTGCAAACAAAATGGATTTGTTAAAACTCATTTTGGCAGAATTAGATTTATTCCAGAAATTAATAATTCAAATTTTAATTTGCGTCAGTTAGGTGAGCGTGAAGCAATGAATATGCCACTTCAAGGAACAGCAAGTGATATTATTAAACTTGCCATGATTAGAGTTTATAATCGAATTAAAAATGAAGGATTAAAAAGTAAACTTATTTTACAAATTCACGATGAACTTATTGTTGATTGTGCTTGCGATGAGTTAAGCCAAATTCAAACAATTTTAACCGAAGAAATGGAAAATGTTGTTAAACTAAAAGTAGACTTGCAAGTTAACGTAAGTTATGGTTCGGATTGGTTTGAAACAAAAGATTAAGCGAAATTGCTTAATCTTTTTTTGTACTATGCAAAACATTAAAAAATTGCTTAATATTGCCATAATTTGTTGTTTTGCATAATAGTTAAAATTCAAGCAAAATGAATATAACAATTTGTTTAGGCATAAAATAATAACATGAAAAAAAATGTTATTTTAATTTCGGCAATGTTTATTTTAATAGTAGTTGTTTCGGTTATGATTATTTTGTTTTTGGTTGTTCTGTTTCCAATAAAATATAAACCAACAATTGAAAAATATGCTCAAATTTATAACCTTAAACCAGAAGTGGTTTGTGCAGTAATTAACATTGAAAGTGGGTTTGATAAAAATGCAACATCGAAAGTTGGAGCAATTGGACTTATGCAAATTATGCCCGATACAGCAGAAGAAATTGCTGAAAAACTTGGTGTTAAAAATTATTCAAAAGAGTTGTTGTATGCGCCTGAAACAAATATAAGGTTTGGTTGTTTTTATTTAAATTATTTGTGCAACATGTTTAACGGAAATCTAACAAATGCTGTGGCTGCATATAATGCTGGTTTTAATAAAGTAAAAGGTTGGTTGCAGACTGATGAATATTCGAACAATGGTGTTGTAACAAATCCACCAATAACTGAAACAAAACACTATATTAGAAAGTTTGAAAACAACTTGTCAGTGTATGAAACCAGATTATAATTTTGGTTTTAATGTGTTGTGTTTAAAACAAGAAAATAACCACTTTTAAATTATAAATTTAATTTGATAAATTTGTTTAAGCATTAAACAGTGTTTGTTTGGTGCTTTTTTTGAAAAATTACGGCTTTTTTGCATTGACTTAAATGTTAAATTTTAGTAAACTTTTAAAAGATTACAAAATTTGATTTTTGCGGAGAAAAATATGGAACAAAATACTGAAAATTTATACAAAGAATCTGATATTAGAGAAAAGAAGATTAAAGATTTAAAACAATTAGGAATTAATCCTTATGCTAACAAATTCAACGAAACACACAACATTTCAAAAGTTAGAGAAATGGAAGATGGTGAACAAGTTTCTGTTGCTGGTAGAATGATTTTTAGACGTACATTTGGCAAATTTATGTTTGTTCAAATTTCTGACGTTTTTAATAAAGTTCAAGTTAGTTTAAGTGTAAACCAAATTGATCTTGAAACATACAAATGGTTTAACGACTTTGTTGATATTGGTGAGTATGTTGGTTTCACTGGAACAATTTATCACACAAAAACAGGTGAGTTAACAGTTCAAGCTGATAGCTATCAATTGCTAGCAAAAGCAAAAAGATCTTTACCTGAAAAATTCCACGGTTTAACTGATATTGAAACACGTTATCGTCAACGTTACCTTGACCTTGTTATGAATGAAGAAAGCCGTAAGGTTTTAGTGGGAAGAAGCAAAATGGTTGCTTTCATTAGAAATTATTTGCAAGAAAATGGCTTCCTAGAAGTTGAAACTCCAATTTTACAAGGTGCTGTTTGTGGTGCAAGTGCAAAACCTTTCTTTACACATCATAATGCTTTAGATAAAGAATGTAACCTAAGAATTGCTCCGGAAGTTTATTTGAAACAAGTTGTTGCTGGTGGATTCCCACGTGTGTTTGAAGTTGCTAAATGTTTCAGAAACGAAGGTATGGATGCTTCTCACTTACAAGAATTTACACAAGTTGAATGGTATTGCAGTTACTGGAACTTTGAAGACAACATTAAATTCTACACAAAGTTTATTAGAGAACTTGTAACTTACATGCTTGGTAAACCAGAAATTGTTATTGGCGATAAAGCGTTTGTTTTACCAGAAGAATTTAAACGTGTTAACTATGTTGAAACAATCAACAATGTTTTAGGTTTTAACGTTTTAGATTTCCCAGAAGTTGAAGATTTACGTGAAAAAGTTATGGCAACAAACATGTTTGAAGAATATGAAGTTAGAGATTTAAGAACATGTGGTGCAATTATTGACTATGTTTACAAACGTAAAATGCGTCCTGAAATTGTTGAACCAACAATTTTATACAACTATCCAGCATGTTTAGTTCCACTGGCTCGTCCTAGTGATGAAGACAACAGAATTATTGAAATGTTCCAATTCTTAGTTAATGGTGAAGAATTGTGTAAAGCTTATTCAGAACTTGTTGACCCAGAAATTCAACGTCATACTTTAGAAGAACAAGCAAAAGCAAAAGCTATGGGTGACGATGAAGCTATGGATTTAGACGAAGATTTCTTGTTGGCAATGGAACATGGTATGCCACCAATGAGTGGTTTAGGAATGGGTATTGACAGATTGTTAGTTATGCTTTATAACCAACAAAATATTCGTGACGTTATCCTATTCCCAATTATGAAATAAGGGGTTAAATATTTAATATGAGTGTTATTTTTGCAAGCTCAACTTGTGATTTAAACTTAAAAACATTAAAAAAAGTGGCTGTTGATGTTATAAATTTACCACTGATTGTAAATGATAAAAAATGCCTATATAATGCCGATAAATTCAATTTTGATGAATACTATGCAAATGACAATGTTGAAGTTGATGAAGTAAAGTATAAAAAGCTTTTAGAAAGTAAATTTGAAGAAGCATTAAAAACTGGCCAAGATGTGCTATTTATAACAGCAAATGCAAAATATGACGTTTCTTATAAATTTGTAAATGAAATAATTAAACAGGTTGCTCCAAATTATCCTGAGCAAAAAGTTGAAATTGTTAACTGTGGTAATTATAGTTTGGGTTATGGTTTAGTTGTTTATGAAGCCGGCATATTAAATATGCGTGGCGAAAATATAACCGAAGTAATAAAATTTATTAACAAAATTAAACATGGTATTAAAACATACATTATTCCTTCAACCAACGAAAATATAAAACAAAAACTTACTTTGGTTGGTGGAACAATTGGTGTAAGACCGGTGTTGGAAGTTGTTAGCAACGAACTAAAAGTTGTTGATAATGTGCGTGGCAAAAAACGAATTGTTAACTTTTTAAGTAAAATTGCAAAAGCTAATTCGCATGATTTGCCACTTGCAATAATGTTTGGTAAAAATACCGATGAAGCATTAATGCTTGAACAAGATGTTTTGTTAGATGGTGCAGACCGTCAAATATTTAAATCTGCTTTAAATCCGTTAATGCTTAAAAAATTTGGTGATAAAACAATTGCTATTAGTTTTTACAAAAAATCGAAAAAATAATTTTTCGATTTTTTTGTTTTTAATTTTTAGTTTTTATTGTAAAATTGTTTTGTAATAAAATAATATTTTAGGGCTTAGTATGAAAATTAAATTTAATAATGTAAAAGTTTATAATAATTTTGTTGATATGCCAAAAAAACAAACTGTTGTTGTTGAAAATGGTGTTGTTGTTTTTAAGGGTGAAGAATATAACAAAGATGTTGATAAAGAAGTGAAAAGCGAAAACTTGGCTATAATTCCAAATTTTAAATATTTCAACTTGTCAGACAAAAACAATTATAATATTTTTAATTTAAATAATTTAACTGAACAAAGTTTGGAAGAACAATTGTTAAGTTTTGATAAAAACAAATTAACTTTAATGTACTTAGAAAATCCTACATTGCTTGAAGGTGAGTATGATACAATTGTTCCTTTTTGTAAAAAACATAACATAAAGATTGTTGCAGTTGCAGGTAGAACATTAAACGAAATGGGTGAGTGTGATAAATTGCATGGTGTAACACCAATTGGTTATTTGGAAGAATTTGGTGTGCTTGATTTAGAACCTATAATTTTGTCTGGTGCAAATTTGGATAAGGAAGATTTTGAAAAACTATCCTATTACAATGCAAGTGTTTGTTTAGATGTTACAAACGATTGGTTTAATGGAAATGGTTTGGCACAATTACCGACCATAAAAAAATATAATATTAATGTTTTGTTGAATTGCAATAATGTGTTTAAAGAACTGTATTCTGCATATTTTTTACCAGTTGGCTATTATAAATCGCCTAACAATATAACCGAAGTTGATGTGTTAAATTATGCTTGTTTTGGCTTTAATAAAGCATTTGATTTTGTAACATCAATTTGTGAAGTTGGAAAATATGCAAACTTTATGGTTGTTAAAAATTTTTCCAGTTTAAAAGATTTTGTTTTAAATGGTAAAACTGAACAGGTTTTAGAAATGTTTGGCTGTTAATATTTTTAAAACACTATTGAATTTAACCTTTATTTGTGTTACAATATAAGTGCAAAAGGAGAATAATTATGACTGCAATTTATTTTATTATTGGCATTTTTGCTCTATTCACATTTTTAAAAGGTTTTAATGCTTAATTATTAAATTAATATATTTACTTATAAAGGGCTGTTCCAATTTTTTTGGTGCAGTCTTTTTTT
>JAZRJQ010000090.1:0-8998 GCA_045645925.1 Clostridia bacterium
AACGCATTGCTTCCAAAAACAAAAAGTCGTTTTGATATTTAACACGTAAATCTTTAAATTTTAAAAATAATTCATGAGTTAAAAGTTTTGCAGGGTCATCTTCCTCAGCAGTAACCAAAACCCTAATAATTTTTGAAAATGGTGGAAATTGAGCCGTTTGACGAAGATTGATTTCCTTACCATAAAACCTTAAATAATCGTAGTTTGAGCAAAAATTATAAACATAATGTTTTGGAAAGAAAGTTTGTAAAACAACCTTACCTTCCTTTTGTGCTCTACCTGCTCTGCCTGCAACCTGAGTTACAAGTTGATAGGTTTTTTCGTTTGCCTTAAAATCACTATAAAACAAACTTAAATCGGCATCAAGAAGTCCAACAAGTGTAACCATTGGAAAATCATGACCCTTTGCAATCATTTGTGTTCCAACCAAAATTGCAGGTTTGGTTTTTTCAAACTCACTTAAAATTTTCGCATGAGAACTTTTTGATGTTGTTGTATCGTTATCCATTCTAAAAATTTTTGTTGTTGGAAACAATTCACTAAGTTCCTGTTCAATTTTTTCGGTGCCAGTATTACCAAGTTTTATGCTTGTTTTGTTGCAATTTGGACATTTTGTTAAAGGTTTAAATTTTTTACCACAATAATGGCACTTTAACAAATTATCTTCTTTGTGGTAAACAAGCGAAACATCACAATCGGAACACTTGGCAACGAAGCCACATTCCCTACACATTTGAAAACTTGAAAATCCACGACGATTTAAAAACAACATTATTTGCTCTTTATTGTTAACAGCCTTGCTCATTTCGTTAAGTAGTTCACTTGAAAACATTGAAGTGTTACCACCCCTAAACTCAGCACACATATCAACAATATCCATTTTAGGCAACGGCATTTGATTTATTCGTTTGTTTAATGTAATTAAATTATAGTTTCCATTTTGAGCATTATAAAAAGTTTCAATGGTTGGAGTTGCACTACCTAAAACTAATGGGCAATTATTATATTTTGCTCTGATTTTTGCAACAGTTACAGTTTCGTAGCGTGGATTGCTTTCCGATTGATAAGAACCATCATGTTCTTCATCAATTATAATTGCACCTAAATTTTTAAGTGGTGCAAAAATTGCACTTCGTGCTCCAACAGCAATTTTAGCTGTTCCATTATATAGCCTAAACCATTCGTCAAATTTTTCACCATCAGAAAGTCCTGAATGTAAAACTGCAACCAAGTTACCAAACCTTGAACGGAATTGTTTAACAGTTTTTGGAGTTAATGAAATTTCAGGCACTAGCATAATGGCTGTTTGATTGTTTTTTAATGCTTCCCTAATAACTTGCATGTAAACTTCGGTTTTACCACTTCCAGTAACACCAAAAAGCAAGTTAAACAAATTTTTCTTACTTAAAATTGATTCAACAGCATTTTGTTGTGCATCTGTTAAGGTTAAATCGTTTTCAAGGTCAGGTGCAATTTCCTGCATTGGTGCTCTAAACGTTTCAACTTCCGTTACACCAACAAAACCTTTATCAATTAACGTGTTAATTGTTGAATTCCCAAACTTTTTGTTAAGTTCAGTAAAATTTGCAGACCCTACATTTTTTAAAAATGCACAAGCCAAAATTTGATTTTTTGCATTAGCTTTAATGTTAGATAAATTTTGAATACCAAAATCGGTTAAAAAGCAATTTTTAACAGTTTGTTGTTTTGTTTTGCCGTTTCTAATTTGTGCAGGAACAATCAAATGTAAAATATCAATTATTCTAAGTTTATACACTGATTTAAGTTCTTCAATAACATCAAACATTTCAGGAATAACCAAAGAATAATCTTCTAGTGGTTTTATAATTTCTTTTACAAGTTTAGGTTCAAGGTTGCTTGTTTCTTTCAATTTTAAAACAAAGCCAGTTAAAGTTTGCCTACCAAAAGGCACTAAAACCCTTTGCCCTAAAAGAATTTGAACATTTTCAGGACACTTATAATCAAAGATTTTATCTAACGAATTTGTTGAAACATCAACTACAACTTCTGCAAACATAACTACCTTTTTCAAAAATGAAGAAAAATTCTATTGCTAGAAATAGAAGCAATAGAATTTATTTACTAATAATTTTACCTGTATAAACTTCGTTTACTGCACGTGTTACTTCTGGAATTTCTTCTCTTTCTTGTTCGGTTAGAGATTGTTGAAGTGCTTTTGCACGTTTGCTTACTATAACAGCTAATTTATATGGATTGCCAACTTTTTTAACTAAGGCATCAATAGGTGGTTCTAATAACATAATTATCTCTTCCTTTAATTTTTATTACTGTATTAGTATAGCAGTAATATAATTATAAATAAAGAACTTTTTTAAATTTAATTAAAAAATTTTTTAAATCAATTAATTTAATAATTCAATAAGTTCTGGCTCATACATAATTTTTACACCAAGTTCTTTTGCCTTGTTTAGTTTGCTACCAGCATTTTCACCAACAATAACTAAATTGGTTTTTTTACTAACAGAACCAGTTACTTTTGCACCAAATTCTTCTAGTTTTGCAGTTAGTTCAGAACGTGTGAAATGCTCCAAATCACCAGTAAGTACCACTGTTTTGCCAGTAAATGTATCATTTTCGGTAATTTTTAGTGTTGGATATTCAATTTTAACACCCAATTCAAGTAAATCATTAATCAAATTAATTTGTTTTTCATCATTAAAAAACTCAAAAATGTTTTGTCCAATAACTTCACCAATTTCATCAATTTGGGTTAAAGATTCAACATCAGCATTAATTAATTCGGTTAAACTATCAAAATGTTTTGCTAAATCTTTTGCTGTTTTTTCACCTACACCATTAATTCCAAGTGCGAAAATAAAATTAGAAAATTTAGGGTTTTTACTTTTTTCAATTTGATTTATTAAATTATCTGCTTTTTTATCACCAAATTTTTCAAGTGTTAGCAAATCAGATTTTGTTAATTTATATAAATCAACAACACTTTTTACACCTAAATTTTCACGCAACAACTCAATTGTTTTACCACTAATTCCTTCAATATTCATGGCATTGCGTGCAACATAATGGTTAATTCTATCTTCAATTTGTTCAGGACAACCATAATAATTAGTGCAAAATAAATTTGCTCCAATTTCAACAAGTTCTGCCCCACAACTTGGGCAATGAATTGGTTTAACAATGTCATAGCAAGTTTCATCAACAGATGCAACTTTTAAAATTTCTGGAATAACTTCGTTGCTACGGCGAACAAACACTTTGGAATTAATTTTAACACCTTTACGCAAAATATCGCCATAGTTGTTTAGTGTTGCACGTTTAATTGTTGCACCAGCTAGTTCAACAGGTTCAACTTCGGCAATTGGTGTAAGTTTTCCTGTTCTGCCCACCTGCCAAGAAACATTGTTTAAAGTTGTTGTAAGTTCTTGCGCTTCAAACTTATAACCTACTGCCCACTTAGGAAATTTTGATGTTACACCCAATTTTTCACGAATTGAAAAATCGTTAACTTTAACAACAACACCATCAATTAAAATATCTAAATTCTTTTTATCTTTATCAATAAAATTAATTTGTTCTTCAATTTTTTCAACAGAGTTTTCAATTTTAAAAAAGTTGTAAACAGGAAAATCATTTTCACGTAAGAAATCCATTAATTCAACACTTGTTTTAAAAGTTTTTCCTTCAATATAAGGAACACCGTAAAAGAACATGCTTAAATTACGACTACCCGTTACACGTGGGTCTAAATTTCTGATTGCACCAGCAGCAGCATTACGTGCATTTTTAAGTGGTTCCAAAGCAGTTTTGTTGTACTCATTTAAAACACTAAGTTTCATCATGGCTTCGCCTTCAACAACAACTTTTTGCTTATAATTAATTTTAAGTGGAACACTTTTAATAGTTAAAACTTGGTTTGTTACATCTTCACCAACATAGCCATTACCACGTGTTGCAGCGCAAACAAGATCACCATTTTCATAAGTTATGGTCATTTTTAAGCCGTCGTATTTATATTCAACAGTGTAATCAATATTACCATAAACCTTGTTTATACCATTAATCCATGTTTCAAGTTCTTCAAAATTATTGCATTTATCTAACGAAAACAACTTGCTTATGTGTGTATGTTTTTTAAAACCTTCTAAAACTGTGTCACCAACTTGTTTTGTTGGACTATCAGGCAAAACAATACCTGTTTCCTTTTCAAGTTTTACAAGTTCATCGTAAATAAAATCATACTCACGGTCAGCAATAATTGGATTGTCTAACACGTAGTAATAATAATTGTATTTATTAATTTCGGTTATAAGTTCTTTAATTCTTTTAATTTTATCCATAAAAACTCCGTTGTGAATATTTATGCATTAATATTCGTTATAATAAAATAACCTTTATATGTTATGTTTAAATAACTACAATAGTTATTTTAACATAACATAATTATTTTTAATTGCTTGATTTTAAAATTTGTAATGGTGCCATACTTAAAGACAATGTTCTGTTGCCAAACTTTCCAAAATTAACGGTAACATCAGGTGTTTGTGTGTCTAAATTGGCGTTAACAATTGTTCCAATACCAAATTTGGGATGTAAAACTTGTGTTCCAACTGTATAATTTTGATAGTTGTTTTTCTGCGAATTCAACTTTTTAACCATCAAATCTTGTAAGTTAGTTGACACGTTTTCTGTAACAACAGGTTGTGTATAATTATTAGTGTTATGTGTATATTTATTCATTGCACTGTTTGAACCATATGACGAACCATAATTTAATTTTCCATAGTTTGAACAACTATAACTAGTAGCACTGCCATAGTTGCCCTTACCATAATTATTACCATAGCCACCAGAATAATTACTTGAACCATAGCTAGAAGAATAGTTATTTTCAGATTGCCAACTATTTACAAAATCTGGGCGTTTTTGAACCAAATCCATTTCTTTTAAAAATCTTGAAACAACAGAATAACTACGATCATGATATAAAAATCTTGATTTTGTTGAAGTTAAGTAAACTTTTTGTTTTGCACGTGTTATTGCAACATACATTAATCTTCTTTCTTCTTCAATTTCATCATTATTTTCTAATGCTCTGCTTCCCGGAAACAACCCTTCTTCTGCACCAACAATAAACACATAATCAAATTCTAACCCTTTTGAAGCATGAACAGTGCTAACACTAACAGCATTGTTTTCATCGTCAGCTTCGTCAACACTATTTTGCAATGTTATACTTTCCAAATAATCAGAAAGTTCACAATTTGGGTTTTGGTCTTCAAAAGATTTTATTGATTGCATTAATTGTGAAATATTAAGCAACCTATCCTTATCTTCGGAACCTTGTTTATCATATGCACTTGTAATTTGGGCAAGTTTTAGAAGTTCATGAGCAAAACCATAAACACTTTTTGTTTCTGGCAAATTAGAATATATATTTTTTAGGCTTTGCAATTTTTCACGCAATGCTTTTGGCAACTCATAACAATCATCTAAAACAACTTGAAGCATGCTAACATTATTATCTTTTGCCAAATTTTCAATTTTTTCTACGCTTGCAGCACCTATTCCACGTTTAGGAAAATTAATAATACGTTTCAAACTTTCATTATCACGCGGATTAACTGTCAACCTTAAATAAGCCAATACATTTTTAATTTCGGCACGTTCAAAAAATTTAAAAATACCAGAAACAACATAAGGCAAATTGTAACTTAACAATTTTTCTTCAATCAACCTACTTAATGCACTAAGCCTAAATAAAATCGCAATTTTGCTAGGTTCAACACCACGACTAATCAAATTGTAAATTGCATTTGCAACATATTCAGCTTCTTTAACTTCATCGTAAGCGCAAAAATAAACAGGTTTATCACCTTCTTCATTTTCGGTCCACAGCACTTTTTCAATTCTGCTTGTATTATTTTTAATCAATTGGTTAGCAATACCCAAAATATTTTTTGTGCTACGATAGTTGCGTTCCAATTTATAACATTTAACATTTTGAAAATCTAATGTAAAATTTCTAATGTTTTCAATGTTTGCACCACGCCAACCATAAATACATTGATCTTCATCACCAACAACAAAAATGTTTTTGTGGTGATATGCCAAATATCTAGCAATTTTATATTGAACCAAGTTTGTGTCTTGAAATTCGTCAATATGAATATATTTAAAGCGTTTTTGATAATGTTCTAAAACATGTGGACACATTTTAAACAATTCCAATGTTTTAACAAGCAAATCATCAAAATCAAGCGCATTATTACTTTTTAGTCTGACTTGATATTCCTCATAAACTTTTCTTATATCTTCTGCATCAGACTTAAATTGAATAATTTTATAATATTCATCAGGGTCAACACCCATATTTTTTGCTTTATCAATTTCAGATGCAAAATCTTTTACTTTATCAGATTCAAAACCAAATTCTTTAACAATCGCCTTTAACAATTTGTCTTTATCGGTTGTATCATAAATTGTGAAAAAACGATTAAAACCATCCAAATTTGAAATGTTTTCTCTTAAAATTCTGGCACACATGCTATGAAATGTTGATATCCACAATTCAGTTGCAGTTGGGCAAAATTTTAAAATACGTTCTTTCATTTCGTTTGTAGCTTTATTTGTAAAAGTTATTGCCAAAATATTGTAAGGATCAACACCTTTGGCTTTAATCAAATAACTAATTCTTTCGGTTAGCAATCGGGTTTTTCCACTGCCTGCACCAGCTGTAACTAAAATTGCACCATCGGTATCAATAGCAGGTTTAATTTGTTCTTCGTTAAGTGATTCAAGCATAAAAAAACTCCTAATTTTTAATACACTAAATTATATCAAAATTAGCAGTTTTAATCAATTTATAACACCCACTATAATTGGTGTAAGTTAACCAATTTTAGTTAGGGTTTCATAGTAAGAATTTTTAATTTTATTATATTTATCAACAATAGAAAAAATGTAACATTGTTTTTCAATTTCATTTAATTTACCATATTCATTTTGGTCAACTAATCTTCCAATAGGATTGTAAACATCTTTATCACTATTCAAAATCGCATAAACCTTTCCAACAAACTTTTCATCAATTTCGTCGGTTATAGTTTTAAACTCAGCCTTGCAATTCATCTTTTTTAAAGCATTTAAATTTTTAACAAAATAACTATTAACATTCATAGCATTTTTTGCTTTAATTCTTTCCGCATTTGTATACATTCCACGTTTTAAGCGTTCTTTGGCTAGGTTTGCCATATTTTTTAAATTACTCATAAAACTTTTACTCCTGTAACTAATTTTTTATAGTTTAGCAGCAAAAAATAAGTAAGTAAAAGTAATTTGTTTTAGTTTTGATGTGGGTGCTAAAAGTAGTTATATTAAGCCATTTTTCGACAGTTTATTATTAGAAATTACACAACAAAAAAACAAGGATAATTATTAAAATTACCCTTGTTCAAAAAACTAAATTTTGTTGTTTTTCTTGTTGCGTTTGATAGCAGCTTTTGTTTTCTTTTTACGTTTTACGCTTGGTTTTTCGTAAGCTTCGTGTTTACGTAAGTCACCAATGATGCCATCTTTTTGGCATTTACGTTTAAAACGTTTGATAGCGCTTTCAACGTTTTCGTTTTCACCAACTCTAACTGTTGACATTAATCTTTTCACCCACTTATTATAAAATTCTTATATATACTACTTTAATTTTGACTTAAAGTCAAGAGAAAAGTAACATTTTAAGCCATAAAATTTATATTTTAAATTAGTCTAATTTAAGTTGTTTTGCAATACGCTCCAAATCAAAGTTTTGGTCATCGTGGTCAGGATATGTATGCAAACCATCGTTATTTTTACGTGGAATAATGTGGAAATGCAAATGGAAAATGCTTTGTTCAGCAGTTGCACCATTAGCATTCATAATATTTACACCAGTAAAATGCAAATTATCAACGTAATGATTTGAAATTAATTTTACAGCCTTAATAACTTCAACCAAATCTTCGTTTGAACAATCTAAAACGTTTACACAATGGTTTTTAGGAATAACCAAAGTGTGACCATAATAATCACCTGAAATATCTAAAAACGCTAAAACTTTATCGTTTTCATAAATTTTATAACTTGGAAGTTCTCCTTTAATTATTTTACAAAAAATGCAATCGTCCATAATGTATCTCCTTTTAAATTAATTTTGCAAGCATGCCTGCGTTATGTGGACTAAGTAGTTGAACCTTAACAACTGAATTCGGTTCAACTTTTTCTTTTAAATAAGCTTTAACATAGTTTTCGGTATAGCCAACAAAGAAGTCACCTTCTTGTTCTTCAACTAAAACATTGTAGGATTGTCCAACCAAACTGTTAAAGTAATTTACACTTAATTCTTCTCTAATTTTTTCCAACTTTTTAACACGTTCTTTAACAATTGTTCCATTTGGAACTGGTAAATTATATGCTTTTGTTCCTTCACGTTTTGAATATGGGAAAATATGCATATTACCAAATTTTGCTTTTAAACATGTTTGGCAAGTTTCATCAAACTCTTCATCTGTTTCACCACAAAAACCAACAATAACATCGGTTGTGATATTAGCAAAAGGAAAATATTTTTTAATAAGTTCAATTTTTGACAAATATTCATCGGTTGTATAGTGCCTGTTCATACGTTTTAAAACACCATTTGAACCACTTTGCAAACTTAAATGAAATTGTGGGCAAAAGTTTGATGTTTTTGATAAATAATGTAAAAATTCGTCTGTAATAACATTAACTTCCAAACTACCAATTCTAACCCTACAAGGTAAATTTCTTAAAGCATAAACAACTTGACCAAGTGCCGGAACACCATCAATTTTATAGCTACTTAAATCAATACCGGTTATAACAAGTTCACCATTATTTTTTGCTAGTTCTGTTGCTTCACTAATCACATCTTCAAAATTTCGTGACCTACTTCTACCCCTAACGTAAGGTATTAAACAATAAGAACAAAAGTTATTACAACCAT
>JAZRJQ010000091.1:0-14474 GCA_045645925.1 Clostridia bacterium
ATTCCTTTGCCTTCTTTTTCTTTTAGTTGCATTTGAGCTTTTCTAACATCTTCTAGGTCGTAATATGCTTTTGTGTAACGTGTGCCAATAATTTTAGCTGCGGCATTTTTAGTGTAACCTTTCAAGCATTCAATTTCTCTGTCACGGCATTGTTTTAGTTTTTCAACTTGATTTTCGTTTGCTTCACAAACAATAGCTAGTGAAACAATCTTTTTGGTTAAATCTACACCCAAATGTTCTTGTAAAGATTTTTCACAAAGTTTTACCCTAGACATTGCAAAGCCTTTTTGTGTGTGATTTTTCTCTTCGATATGTTTTCTTAGTGATGTTTTGAACTGTTCTACTACACCGATAGCATTGTAGTCGGTTTCTTTTGGGTATTGTTTTGCTACAGTTTTTTCGATTTCATTTTCTAATTTTTTTACTTGAGCTTCGCAACCAGCCAAAACTCTTTTTGTAAACTCATGTGCAATAAGGGCATTGCAAAATTCTCTAGCAAGTTTTACACCTAAAATATCGGTAATTTTATCTCTATATTCGTTTAGATTTTTTTGTAATTTTATTTCTTTTTCTCTTAGTTCTTCTTGGCTTAATTTTATCATAATATTTAACCTCATTTTTAAAATTAGAAAAGTCAGCACATAGTTGTAATTATATATTAAAATTATATAATATACTTATTTAATATTCAATAAATTTAAAAATATTTTGGTTATTTTGCACAAAAAATCCCAGCAGTATGCTGGGATGATTTTTTAAAGTGGTTGAATTTCTACTTTTAATGTTGCTGTAACTTGTGGGTGAAGTTTAACCTTTACATCAAACAAACCAACTGTTTTAACAGGGTTAAATTCAATTTTCTTTTTATCAACATCGTAACCCATTTGGTTTAACTTTTCAGAAATTTCTTTGTTTGTAACACTTCCAAAAGTTTTACCATTTTCACCGCATTTAATATTTAGTGGAACTAGAAGGTTGTCAAGTTTTGATTTTAATTCTTTTGCTGCGTCTAACAATAGTTGTTGTTTGTGTTGTTCGCTAGCTTTTTCTTGATTTGCAAGATTTAAGTTTGTTGCATTTGCGCTTTTTGCAAGTCCGTTTGGAATAAGGTAGTTGCTTGCATAACCGTCTGCAACATTAACAATGTCGCGTTTTTTTCCTGGGCCTTTAACATCTTTTAATAAAATAACTTTCATTTTATCTTCCTTTTATTTTATTTTCTTTTAAAAGTTTAATGTAATTAAGATTAATTGTCAATTAATTGTGTTTTAAATAGTTTATTTTTGTTAATAATACAATAAAAAGTGGTGATTGGGTGAGATTATGGATTTAAAATGTAAAAAACTTGATTGTTTGTTCAATGATAAGTTTAGTTGTAAAGCAAAGGGAATTGATGTTGGACACAACTTAAATTGTAACACATATGAAAAAAATGATGATTTGGATGAAGGCCAAAAACAAAATGTTAGCAAAACCATGTTTGAAATTGCACCACAATATCATGCGTTTAGACATAATAAAAATGTTAATATAAGGTGTGATGCTAGGCATTGTTTGTTTAATTTAGATGGTGATTGTTGTAGTAATGGTATAACAATTCAACGAAGTAAAGAAAATGCTTATTGCTCAACAGCCATACATGAAACAAAAGGTGAATAAGTGAGCATGTGTGCACAAAAAAACAACACTAATTTAGTGTTGTTTTTTAATCGTTTCTTCGTGCGTTTAGTAAGAATACCAATAAAAATCTTACCAAGTTTAACATACTGTTAAGCAGTGAAGCCACATAGGTTAATGCGGCTGCACTTAAAACTTTTTTAGCTCCTTCGGTTTCTTCTTTGTTTAGAATTTCGGTTTGAGAAAGTAAATCAAGGGCGCGTTTACTTGCATTAAATTCAACTGGTAGTGTAATTAAATCAAGAAGTACAGCCAGTCCAAAGAATGCAACACCAATCCATAAAAACAAGTTTCCCCAAACTGTTCCAGGATAAACAGCAAAGTTGAACATTAAACCAATAACGATTAATGGCCAAAGCAATGTTGAGCTGGCATTTGTTATTGGAATTATAAATGAGCGAATTTTAATTGGTAAGTAGTTGTCCTTGAATTGCAGAGCGTGACCAACTTCATGTGCTGTTACTCCTAATGCTGCCACGCTTGAAGAATCGTATGTGGAAGAACTTAGTGCAACAACTTGTTTTGAATGGTCATAATAATCACTTAAACGGCCTTCAATTCGTTTGATTGAAATATTTTTAAGGTCGGCACAATCTAAAAGTAATCTTGCAACATCTTGTGATTTAAAACCTTTTTCGGTGAAAACCTTTGAAAATTGAGAGTATGCTGAATTAACTTTTGATTGAGCATAAATTGCTAACAGGATTGCGGGCAATAAAACTATGCCCATTAGGTAATAATCCCAGTACATTATTTTCTCCTACGCTTTTTTCCACTTTTGCTAAACAAAGCGTTTAGTCTGTTTCCAAAAATAATAATACCGTCAAATAGTGAAGCAATGTATGTTTGTGCAGCAATGCCTAAAAGTTTTTTTGCTCTTGAAAATTCAGAGTTTGATAAGTAATGATATTCTTTTAAGTACCATAATGCACGTTTGCTTGCATTATATTCAACTGGTATTGTTATTATTTTATCCAAAAGGTTGAAAGCAAATACGCCAATTGCAATATATAATAATGTTAGCGCAGTTGAAAAATTGAAAAATACAACAACTAAACTAGCAATTAAAAGTGGCATAAAGAATTTACTTGTAAAAGCATTAATTCTTCTCCAAATTTGTGATAAGCCAAACAATCTATCATTTTTGTGTTGTTGAAGGGCATGCCCCAATTCGTGTGCAACAATTGTTAGTGATGCTAAACTTGCAGTGTCGCAAACTTGACGGCTCATAATTAGCATTTTGCGTTTTGGAGAGTAAGCATCGGTAAGTTCACCATCAGTAACACCTAAGCTTATTTCAAGGTCAAGTTGGTTTATAGCAATTCCTGCAAATTGGCTACCGGTTAAACCAACACTGTTTCCAACAGTTAAATATTTTCTGTAAACGCGTTTAATTCTGTTTCTGCTTGAAAGCACAACTGTTAACAAAAATAACAATATACCAACAACAATTAAAACAAGTTTCAATTCTGTGCTCATAACTAAAAACCTCTTAATTATAATATAAGTGTAGTTTGTAACTACACATTTATTATACATTATAAACACACAAATTAACAACCTCTTAAAACAAATTTATTTCTTCAATTTCTGTAATTTTGTTGTTTGTTAAATAAAAATTAAAGTTTCTTGGTTTATCACACATAATGGTGTAATTGCAATAACTTTCGTCACACAAATAACTATTGTAATAAATTTGATTAATATTTTTAAAATATTGGTTAAGTTTTTCGTTTGAAACATCATTTAGTGTTTCGTGTAAAAAAGTTTTTGCCAATTTAAAGTCTTTTTGTTTAACTGCTTCTAAAAAAGAAAATGGTATAAGTTTTGGTTCGTTTATTGGTTTGAAATCTTCTAAAAAAACATTGTATGTGTTAAGCTCTAATGTTTCTAAATTTAATTCACAAACCTTGGCTGTTTTAAGTGTTAGATTTTCAAACTTTAACGTTTTAATAATATGCTTGTGTTGTTCTATTTTGTTGTAAGTATTATTTAAAATTGCTTCGTTGGTTTTTGTATTAAAAACAAGCAGGTAATTTTCTTCTTCGGTTTTGCTATAACAAATAATTAAATTTTCAAACATTTCTGCTTCTAAATTTTCAAGCTGATTAGTTGTTGTTGAAAATAAATTTTTATTGCCTGAAAAAATTGATATTGTGCTAGTTTTATCCATTAACGTTAAAACATTATAATTACCAATTTTTTTGTTTGTGATGATGTTGTTGTTTCCAATTATTGCTTTTTTGAAATTTAAATAAACATCAAAATTTAAATTTGGATACGGAACAATTGTAACATTTTTTGTGCTACTAACAACATTGTTGTTTTCATAATTTAATTTAAATGAAAATGGAATCAATAAATTGTCGTTATCACAAATTGGTTCGCAAGTTATTATTAATTGATTGGTAAACACCACCAAATCAACAAAAAAGTTGTAGTTATTGTCAATAAGTCCAATTAATTCGCCATTAATAAACAAGTTGCATGGGTTTTGAGAGTAAAAATGCAGATTGTATTTATTCATAAATCACCAAATGTAAATTTTGTTTACATAATCATATGCTTAAATATTGCAAATTTATTCTTTTTTCTTTGTTATTTTTTTGATTGTTTTGTAAATAATTTTTTAGTAAGGAATAGGTTATGTTAAAAAAGAAATTAAGTGTTAAGTTAGTTAATATTACAAAACAAGTGTTCAAACAAAATAGTTCGGCAAAGGTGATAAAATTCAAACAAAAAAATTTTGGTGTTTTAAGTGATGAAGATATTAACTGTTTGTTTGTAAGTGTGATTAACTTAATAAAAAATAATGCATACAAAAAAGCAGAAAATAAGTTTAAAAACATGTTGGAGCATTATAAAAATTTATTAAGTTTAAATGTTAATCGTGTTGAAAAATTGGAAACTGAAATTAAACAATTAAAAAGTAAAAATAGTTAAATTGTGTTTTAGTTTAATTTGTAAGCAAAACATAAATTGTGTTACAATATTGTAGAGTTGATTTTATTGTTTTAAACAATAAAAAATTTGTAACACAGGTGTTAAGGTTTGTTAAACATTTATTATTCTAAAACCGTTGATGGTTGTATGCCAAAAATGTTTAATACATTAAAGCAAAATCGTGGCAAGGGAATGCAAATAATTTTTACCCCGGACCGAATAAATTTGCGTATTGAAGAAAAGCTTTTCGAAGAACTTAACGAAAGGTGTTTTTTTGATGTTGATGTTACAACATTAACTCGTTTTGCAAACAAGATTATTGCAAACCATAATTACAATTTCAAAGTTTTATCCAAGTCGGTTGCCGTTGCGGTAATCAAAAAAATATTAAACGAAAACAAAAACGAATTTAAAACAATCAAAAAAGCATTAAACTTTAATGGATTTGCTTCTGTTTTGTTTGAAACAATTAGTATGTTTAAAAGTTGTAACGTTAGTTACGATAAAATTGAGTTAAACACAAAAAATAATAATTTAAATTTAAAACTAGAAGATTTAAAACTTGTTTATCAAAAATATGAAGAGTTTTTGCAAAATGATTATACTGATAGTTTTAACAAACTTAATTTGCTTGCAACATTGTTAAAAACCGAAGATTTAAAAACAACACATTTTTACTTTGTTGGTTTTGATGATTTTACACCACAAATGTTTAACATAATTAAAGAACTTGTAAAAGTTTCGGCAAGTGTAAATGTTGCAACTGCTGTAAACTATATTGATGGACTTAACAATAAAAACATATTTTTAAACAATGTTTATTTAAATTTGTTGAATATGGCAAATGTTAATGGATTTAGTTTTAATAAAATTTATTGTAAAACAACTTATCCTAACGAATTTGAGTTTGTTAGCAACAATTTGTTTGGAATGAAACAAATTTCTAGTGGAACAACAGCAAACCATATAAAAATTCATAAATTTAACAATGTTTTAGATGAATCTGTTTTTGCAATAAAACAAATTCAAAATTTAATTGTTGAAAACAATGCAAATTATAACGATTTTGTTATTGTTACACCAAGTTTAAGCAACTATAAACAAAAACTTGAAACATTGTTTGTGAAAAACAATATTCCATATTTCTTTGATGAAAGCGAACCAATAACAAATTTGATTGTGTTAAGGTTTTATTTTGATTTGTTTGAACTTGTTACTGGTAACTTTAACAAACGTGATTTGTTTAACTTTTTGCGTAATTATAGTGGGGTGGACTTTAAAATATTAAATAACTTTGAAAATATTGTGAACAAGTCGGGCTATAACTATCAAAAATTATTGACCCCTATTCAACATTTACATATTGAAGATTTAAACCCCGTGTATGATGTTTTGTTAAATTTTCAAACATTGTTAACCAATTTAAAAAATTCTGAAACATTAGGGCAAGTTGTTGAAAGTTTATCAACTTTTACTGAAACATTTGGTTTTAACAAGTTTTTAGTTGATTTAAGTGAAAAATATAAAGAAAACAATAATGTTTTAGAATATAACAAGTTGAACAGTGTAATTTCAAAAGTTAACAAAGGCTTTAAAGAGTTAACAGATGTTTTAAGTGGTTACGAAACATCTTATGTTGATTGTTTTGGAATAATTAAAGCGTATTTTGAAAATATGACTGTTGTAATGCCACCAATATTGTCGGAAAGTGTTATTGTTACTGATGTTTTAAAGGGTGAATTGCCGAAAAAGAAATATGCAATTATTCTTGGTGTGGAAGAAGGTAAAATGCCAATTGTTCAAAACGATTTAGGGCTTATTACTGATCAAGATATCAATTTGCTTTCAAATAACTTTAATTTGTCACCTACCGTAAATGTTATTAATAAACGTAACAAATTTAAAGTGTATGAAACAATGTTAAAATATGAAAATTTGTTTTTGAGTTATGTGGCAGTTGCTCCTAGTGGTGAAAAAATTATGCCAAGCGAAGTAATTTCTAATTTGCAAGTGATGTTTGATAATTTGAAAGTTGTTAATGGAAGTTTGATTTTGCATGAATATCAAAATGAATTAACAAACAATTATTTTATGTTTAACAACATAAATCAAAATTTCACAAAAACAAATTTTATTGAAAATTTAAAAACTGAAAGTGAAAATGAATCACCTGTTGTAAAACAAAACACTAACAACATGTATAATGCGTTAGTAAAATGTAACCAAAACGTGCAAACATATATTGAAAACTTGAATTTTGAGAATAATATTGAAAATTTGCAAAACACTAGTTTGTTTTTAAAGAATAATAAGGTAAGCGTTAGTGAAATTGAAAATTATTATTCTTGTCCATTAGCTTACTTAGTAAAATATAGCTTATAATGGGGTGAAAGGGATGCATCTGAGTTTAATGGCAGATTGTTTGGTAATATTTTGCACGAATACACAAAAATTGTTGTTCCGTATATGCAAAAGAATGGTGAAAATGGATTAAAAGAATTTTCACTTAAAACTTTTGAAAACATATTAAAACATAATGAATATAAACATTTGGTGTTAAATCCAACCAATGCTAATGAAATTAAAAGTTTAAAACGTGAAATTTTACGAATTAACACAGCATTACTAAAATTGCAGAACAGTGAAACATTAAAACCTGAATGGCTTGAAAAACATTGTGATGGATTTATTTTAGATAATGGAAACGTCAAAGTTGAATTACATGGTGTTATTGATAGGGTGGATTTTGATGAAGACACTTTTGCAGTAATTGATTATAAAACTGGTGAAAGTGATTTTAACAATTTCACAGATATCGCAAGTGGTAAAAAACTGCAATTAGTAGTTTATGTTTATATTGTTGCAAAACAAACAGGTAAACGCCCAATTGGCGTTTTCTATATGCCACTTAAAAATAGCTACACGAAACAAGATAATGATGAATTGTATAGGCTAAAAGGTGCTGTTTCCAGTAATTTGGGTGATATAATTAAAATTGACCAAAATTTAAGTCAACCAAGTTATTCAAGTAAAGTAACACATTTAAAAACAAAAAAAGATGGCGGAATTGATGTTAGGGGTAAAATTTTGTTAAGCAATCAAGATTTTGAAACATTGGTTGATTACACAATTCAAATGGTTTTAAATGCTGTTGAAAACATAAAACTTGGATATATTAAGCCTAATCCATTAAAAATTGGGAACAAAACCACGTGTGACTATTGTGAATTTAGAGCAATGTGTAATTTTAGTGAAGATTATGGCAATGCGTATAGGGAAGTAGAAACAACTAAAAGTATTGAAGGTTTAAAATTAGATGGCAAAACCACAACTGAATAAAAAACAAGAGTTATTTGTAAACACTGTTGGTCATAATGTGTTGGTGTCTGCTTCGGCTGGAAGTGGTAAAACAACAACAATGATTGAAAAGTTGAAAAAATTAATATTACAAGATTTAGTTCCAGTAGAAAATTTGCTAGTGGTAACTTTTACCGAAGCCGCAGCAAGCGAAATGAAACAAAAACTTTATTTTAAACTTCAAGAAGAAATTGCTGATTCTAATTATGATGAAGATAAATTGACATATTTTTATGAGCAATTGTTTAAAATTTCAACAGCAGATATTGGGACTTTGCACTCAGTTTGCAAAAAAATTGTTTCAAAATACTTTTATGAAGTAAATATTGAACCTGCATTTTCAATTTTATCTAACGAAGAAAGAGATAATTTGTTCAATCAAGCATTAAACAGGGTTTTGCAAACCTATGTTGAAAATAACGATGAAGATTATTACGAACTGTATGAGTGTTTTAATGATAAGCGTAATAATGCAAAAATTAAAACAATTATAACAAAATTATTTAATTTTTTGGGTGAAAAAAGTAATCCAGAAGAATATATTAATCATTGCTTAAATGTATGTTTAAAAGAAGATACAAATTCAAATGTTTGTGCAGAGTTTTTGTTTAAGCATTATAAAGGTGTGATTAGTGGCTTTTTAAATGTTGTTAAAGATTATCAAAATGTTGTTGATGAAGAAAAATTAAATGTTTATTTGCAATTAATGGCTGTTCAACTTCAAACAATGCTAAATGCTGAAAGTTTTGTTGATTTTATTAATGCTATTTATAATGTGAATTATCCAACATTAAACAAACCAAAAAATGTTGAATATTTACAAGTGCATGCAAACATAAAATTGCAAGCTGAAGAATTTAAAACTGTTATTACAAGTTTAAAAAATAAGATTCCAAATTATACTTTGGAACAATTTAATGAAGTAACAACAAACTTAAAACGTTATACTGAAAAATTTTTTGAAATAACATTAAACCTTGAACAAGAATTTTCAAAACTTAAAAACAATGTTGGCAAACTTGACTTTTCCGATCTTCAAAAGTTTGCATATAAAATTTTGCAAAATCCAACAATTCAAACAGAAGTTAGGGGAAGTTATAAATATATATTTGTTGATGAATATCAAGATATTAACCAAATTCAAGAAGACATTTTAACATTGTTGAGTGATTCTAAAAATTTGAATATGATTGGTGATGTTAAGCAAAGTATTTATGCTTTTCGTCAATGCATGCCTGAAATATTTTTAGGTAAATATTATTCAAGCATAAACAAAAAAGATGATTCATTAATTTTATTAAACGAAAATTATAGATGTAGTAAAGATGTTGTTGATTTTGTAAACTTATGTTTCGACACATTAATCACAGAAAAAACAATTGGTATAAATTATAAACGTGATTCACAACTAATTTGTGGAAGTAAAAATAGTGGAGAAGTTAATCTAAGGCTTGTTAATTTTAAAAGCAAAAACAAACAAGAAGATGATGAAGAAGATGAACTATTGGAAAACGACCAAGCCGAAGCATTAGAAGTTGCAAAAATTATTTCGGAAGTTTATGGTAAAGAATATTATAATGATGCAACAAAACAAACTTGCAAAATAAATTATAAAGATATTGCAATTTTGGTTCGTGATGCTAGGGGATATGTTACAACTTTGTTTAACACCTTAAAAGCACACAATATTCCAGTTAGCACTTCAATTAAAACAAACTTGTTTAACACTATTGAAGTAAAAGTTTTACATAGTTTATTAAAACTTTTGGCAAATTCAAGCCAAGATGTTGATGTTTGTAATGTGCTTTGCAGTCCATTGTTTAATTTGAATTACAACGATTTATCACAAATTAGATTAGAGTTTACAGATGGTTCTTTTTATGATTCTATAAACAACTATATTGTTTCTGGCAAAAACCAACACATTGTTGACATATTAAACAAATATTATCAATTTTTGTTAGAACTTAAATTTAAATTAAACCATTCAACTATTTATGAATTGGTTAATGAAGTTGTTGTTAATAATGGTTTAGTTGAGTATTATTTAAGTTTGCCAAATGGGTTTGAGAAGGCTGAAAACATCGAACAATTTTTAAGTTTGTTAAATAACGTGGGGTTTGAATATAACCTTGGAAAATGTTTGGAGTTTTTGGAATCGCTATCAGATAAAGATGATTTTTTAATCAATGTTGAAGCTGGTGAAAACTCTGTTAAAATTTTAACAATGCACAAATCAAAAGGTCTTGAATATCCTTGTGTTATTTTAAGCAATTTAGGTAAGCGATTTAATAATCAAGTTTTCCGTGATCAAGTTGTGTTAACAAACAAGCTTGGTGTTGGAATTAATTTTAGAAATATTGAAACCCGAAAAGAAATTTCAACAATTCAAAAAACGGCAAACACATTGTTTGAAAGAAACCAACAACAAGAAGAACAAATTAGGCTTTTGTATGTTGCATTAACAAGGGCAAGAAACTTTTTGTACCTAACAGGCTGTTACGATTTTTCAACATTTAATTCAAATTACAACAAACCAATTTTATCTTCAAAAAACTTTTTGGAATTAATTTTTAAAGCAATGCCAAAACAAGTTGTTGAGGGGTTGGGTAATGCAAAAGAAAATTTTGATGTTGTGGTAAATAATAATAAAATTGCAAATGTTCAAATTTCAGATGCGTTGGCAGTGTTAACCGAAACCGAAGAAGTAAAAGCTAAGGTTGTAATTTCAAAAGCTGATGATGATGTGGTTTTAAAAATGTTGGAAAATTTTGAAAAGGTTGAACCAAAACAAAAACAAATGTTGGCAACAAAAAACAGCGTTACCGGTTTAATGCGTGAAAGTGATTACGTTAATGAAAATGAACTTAGCTTAACTGTTGGGTTTAATGAAAATGTTGAAAACGAACTTCCATTAAAAATTGGAACTGCATATCACAAAATTATGCAAAGTTTGAATTATACCGAAACAAAAGAAGAAGTTGAAAAAGTAATTGAAAACTTGTTTAATTGTGGCGAACTTGATTTGGAAGTTAAACCACACATTGACTTAAACAAAATTTATAATGCAAAACAAAATGTTGCCAAACTAATTACTTCAAACACTAAAATTTTAAAAGAACAACAGTTTTTGTTTAAAACAGAATATAACAGCATTGTTGAATCAAGTGATAACAATCAATCAATTTTAATTCAAGGTGTTGTGGATTTGATTTTGGTAAATGGCAACGATGCAATTTTGATTGATTTTAAAACAAATAAAACCAAAGATGTTGCAAAACTTATTAATGCGTATAGTTTGCAATTGGAAGTTTATAGGCAGGCAGTTACAAAAGGGTTGGGTGTAAAAGTTGTTTCAACCAAACTTTATTTGTTTGAAAGTTCAACATTTGTTGAAATTGTGTAGATATTTTACATGAAATGTAAAAAAATCCATAAAATAAAAGCGTACCATATGTTGGTATGCTTTTGTTTTTTTGCCGAAATTATATATAATAAAATAACTAATTATTTTAAAAAAATTAAATAATTCGTTTTTAATAAATTTTTTGTTGTGCTATACTACACTTAGTAATATGTATTTTACTTAGGAGAATGAATAATGAACATTTTTAATTCGCTTACAGCATTTTTAAAAGAACTAAGCAATTACGTAACCTTTGACTACCTTGTTTATGGTGGTGTTGGGTTGTTGTTGTTGGTTATGATTTTTGGTATTATTAGGTCTAACTTTACATACGAAGTTAAACTGCTAAAAAATATAATCAAACTTAACAAGTATTTTGCAAAAAATCCTTATATTAACGATGAAAACATTGTGGAGTTGAACACTAAAATGAAAAATGTTCCACGTACACTTCGTTATTGCTGGCAAGAATTCATGTTGAACCGTGATAAATCACCTAGTGAATATATGAATCCAACAACATGTATTGACCAACCAAGCAAAACAAGTGCATATGGTAACACTGCAACAACTTGTGGAATTCTTTCAATTATTTTATCAGTTGTAACATTCTTGCTTGCAATGGCTAAAATGGCAATTGATGAAGCAATTAGGTTTAACACTTTCTTATTTGATGTTTTATTGTTACCACTTTTAATTTTGGCATTAGGTTGGTTGTTTGTAACTTTCATGCGTGCAAGACATACTTCAATTATTTCTGACTTGTACTATAACTTCCACGAATTTGAAAGAAATATGAACAAAGCTTGTACAACAATGCCACAATACATCGACTACGAAGTATTGTTTACTAAAAAGGAAATTAAAGATGGTATTCCAGTTTTACAAGATTATCTTGAAAAACGTGCTATTGAAGAAAAACGTGAACGTGAAGAAGCAGAACTAAATGCAAGCAAATTAGAATATTACGATTTTGATGAACTTGGCGTTGATAATGCTTTGCTTTTGGAACGTGCAATGAAAGAATGTGAAAAATATATTAACGTTAAACGTGATTTATCTGTAAAAGTTCAATCTAAAGAAACCGAAATGTTTAACTATCAAAAGAACTTTGATGAAGTTACAAAAGATTTCGAACGTAAAGCGCAAGCTGCCAGAGAAACAATCACACAATTAACAGATCAAATTAACCAAACAACAGTTAAAATTGAAGCTAACTACATGAAAAAACGTTTAAACGAAGAACAAACAAAGCTTCAACAATTAGAAAAAGACTACGAATTGGCAACAAGCCGTTTCCAAAAACAACAAGACGAAATGAAAGCAGAAGTTACATCTTTAACCGATGAAATTGCAAGACGTAAAGCATTAACCGAAGATGCAATGAAAGCTGAATGTAAAAACTATGCTAACAAAATTTATGGTCAAATTAGTAAAACTGTTCAAGAACAAAGCAAACCTTATATTGACCAAATTAACGAAGATAAAGCAAATTTGGAAACAACTATTAGTGAACTTAAAACAAACCTTTCAACAACAACTGACGACTTAAACAAAACAACAGCTGAATTAAATGCTAAAACTGAAGAATACAATGTTAAAGTTGCAGAATTAAAAGCATTGAAAGAACTTAAAGCATATTTAACTTCTTCTGAATTTAAACAAAGTTTTTTAAGCAAAAAAGAACTTAGAGAATATGAAGGTCGTCAATTAGAAATTTCTGAAGATGTTGTTAAACAAATTGGAAATTTGGAAGACAGAGTTAAACTTGCAGAAGAAAATGCAAAACTATATCAAGAAAAAGCATCTATGCTTGAAAAGAGTTTGGAATCTGCAACCAAAGAAGTTGAACAAACTAAAAAATTAAATTCAGAATTGTTTGAAAAAGCAAAAACTGCAAGAGCTAACGAACAAAAAGCAATTGAATTAACAACTGTTAATCCAGAAGATATTAGCTCAATGCTTGACAAAACATTAAAAGACGCCGAAGCTGGTGAAACTGTGGCAAAGGCAGAAGAAAAACCAGTTAAGGAAGAAAAGAAAAGAAGTTTTGAACTTCCTAAAAAACAAGCTCCTGTTTCTTCTTCAACCGTTCGTGCTCCAAGAAAGAAAGCTTCATTAGATAGCTTGTTAGATGCAGTTAACAAAATGCAAAAAGACACCCCAGAAGAAAAAACAATTACCAGACCAAAGTTTAACAGGGGAAATAAATACGAATAAAAAATTAAACAAAAAATCTCGCCAAGTGCGAGATTTTTTTGGTTAAAATAACTATAATTTTACATGCTGTATTTAGTTAATTCTCTAATTTTTCCGTTAATTCTGGCAATGTCTAAAATCTTAGAATTTATAATTTGATTTTCTTTTATTATGATTTCGCCATTAAAATTTAATATGTTTTTAGTAACTTTTCTGTTAACCAAAAAGTTGTAATTCACAACCGTTCTGTTTGGCAAAATTGTTTCGTTTTTTTCTAAAATATTAACAGTTTCAAAACCGCTTTCGCTCTCTGGAATAAGCATTGTTTGTTTTTGTTTAAAACGGCTTAATCTAGGCTTATTTTCGCTATTACAACAAACAATGGCAGTGTCGGAAATGTTAATGGTTTTCTTTAAAGTTATGGCTTCGTTTTTCGATGAAATAAATTGTGTTATATTAAACTTTTTGTCTAGTTCAATGTCGGCAACATGTCCTAACAAATTTCCATCAATTGAAACAATAATGCTGTTAATTGGACTAAAACATTCTTTTGTTTTTAGTTCCATGCTTTCTAACAAATTTAAAACATTTGAATTTTTGATTAATACAGCTCCGTCTCCAAGCTTGAAAATATCTTTTGTGTCAAGAACCCAAAATTGTTCATCGTTTTGGCTTATTATAAGGTATTTTGCACGCTTTTTATTGTTAAACAAAATATTGCTAACAATACCTTCAATTTGTCCGTCGTAAACACTAACAACATAACTTGAAATAATATTGCTTACTTTTTTCATTAATTCCCCCAAAATAAATTAATTAAACTAGTCGTTTGGCTACTTTTGAATTACTAAATGTATATGCCCATAAATAAAAGTTTATTATTTAATATATA
>JAZRJQ010000092.1:0-1654 GCA_045645925.1 Clostridia bacterium
ACATTAAAAATTGAAAAAGTGTATGCAAAAATTTTGGTTGAAGACTTAAATATGGATTACACAACTGCAATTCCTGAAAGTTTTGATTATGTTGTTTTAGATAAAGATGGAAACGAATTATCTGAACAACTCGTTGGTTTGATGGGTGTTAAAACAAGCATTCCAACAATAACTGATGCTGACAAAGTTTATGATATTTCTGCAAATGTAAGTGATAACACAAACTTTAATGTGGAAGTTGAAAAAGGTAAGTTAACATTTAACAAGGTTGAATGGGAACTTGATGAAAATGTTAAAATTTTGAAAGATGATAGCAAACAAATTGTTTATGGTAGCACACTTTCTTCATTGGAATTTGCTGAATTTGTTCATGGTAAATGGTATTGGGACGAACCTGATTTTAAGGTTTTAACCACTGGAAATGTTACAGTTAAGGCAACTTTTGTTCCTAACAATAACAACTATTTGCAAGTAACAAGAAATTTAACCCTTACAATTGTTAAAAAAGAATTAAAAATTGTTTCCAAAATATCAAATAACACTTACACATATGACGCACAACCACACACAATTTCTTACGAATTGGTTGATGTTGAAAGTGTTGATGATAAAAATTCAATCAGCGTTGAAGGTGTTATAACAAAAACTGATGCAAACGAAAATGGCTACATAACAAAACTTGTTGTTAACGACGACCGTTATTTTGGTGAATTAGATGCAACATTAAAAATTATGAAGGCATCAAATTCCGATTTTGAAAACGCATTGGTTTCAAAAGAAGTTGTTTATAAAGAAGGTTTAATATTAGACAATGTTAAACTTGGTTCGGGTTACACTTGGTTGAATCCTGAAACCAAATTAAATCAAGTTGGAAAACAAAGTTTTATGGTGAATTATGTTCCAACTGATACCAAAAACTATAATATTGAACAACAACCAGTTGAAATTGAAGTATTAAGTGCTGACGCTGTGTTAAATGTTAAAAATTGTGAAAATGAATTAATTATTTACACATATTCAGCAAATGGTTATGATTTTGTTGAAAGAGTTAGTGCAAATCATAACGAAGCAGAAATTGGTTTTGTTTACATGTTAAATAACGAACCGGTTAACAAATTGGATTGTGTTGGAACATACACAGTAACAATTTCATTGCCACAAACTGAACACTATAATGCAGTAAGCAAAACAATTACAATTGTAATTAATCAAGTTGAAAACACACAAAATATTGCAACCGAAATTACATCAACTTATGGTGACTTGCTAAGTAAATATTTACCTGCAAGCAACACATACGGAAGTTGGAGTTGGCAAACAACTGAAACAACAGTAGGTAATGCAACAACAAATAGTACAAGAACATTTGTTGCAGTTTATACTCCATACGAAGATTACAAACAAAACTATGCAAGTAGAACTGTAAGTGTTGAATTTAAAGTAAATAAACAAGAAGTGTTAGTTCCAACAATTGCAAACAAAGTGTTTAACGCTTCTTTACAAAAAGCAACTGAATATGAAATAGATTATAACCAAACATTATACAAAATTGTTAAAAACGATGGTGGAACAAATGTTGGGGAATATAATGTAGTGTTAAGTTTAAACGATGAAAACAACTATGTTTGGAGTGGCGATTATTCAGGTTTAACTG
>JAZRJQ010000093.1:0-5031 GCA_045645925.1 Clostridia bacterium
AATAAAAGAAATAATAGATATTTCTCCACAAGAAACATCTGTTGCAAACAACTTAACTGTTAGGGAAAATTTGGAATTTTTTGCAAATATTTATAACAATAATAATTCCGAAACACTTAACGAAATTATTAACGTTTTTAATTTACAAGACGTTTTAAACCAACGTGCAAAAACATTATCTGGTGGCTACAAACGAAAACTATCAATTGCAATAGCATTAGTTTCTAAGCCAAAAATATTGTTTTTGGACGAACCAACACTTGGATTAGACGTTTTTGCTAGACGTGAACTTTGGAAAATTATAAACAAACTAAAAAACAACATAACAATAATTTTAACTTCACACTACTTAGAAGAAATAGAATTTTTGTGTGACAGAGTGGGAATTTTATCAAAGGGTAAAATATTAAAAGTTGGCACAATTGAAGAAATAAAGAAAACAACAAACAAAAACTCGTTTGAAGATGCTTTTGTTGAATTGGTGGAGACCGAAAATGAATAGAACTTTAAACTTTTTTAAACGAAACCTAAAAGAAATTTTACGTGACCCTATAATTTATGTTTTTTGTTTGGGTTTTCCTGTTGTGATGCTTATAATGTTTCAAATTTTAAACTCCTATACAAATGGAAACACTTTAATATTTGAAATGCCATCTTTATTGCCTGCAATCATAATGTTTTCCTACACTTTTACAATGTTAACACTATCGTTACTTGTTTCGAAAGATAGACAAACAATGTTTTTAAAACGTTTATATTCTTCCCCAATGAAATCTTATCAATTTATTTTAGGTTATAGTTTTGTTGGAATTATTATAGGAATTGGACAAACTTTAATTTGTGTTCTTACTTCCTTTATTATTTCTTTAATATCAAAAGTTGAATTTATATCTTTTGTGGAAATTATTTTACTAATTGTAAGCCAACTACCAATTATGATAACTTTTGTGTTTGTTGGTATATTATTTGGAACTATGTTTAACGATAAAGGTGCACCTGGAATTTGCTCAGCACTTATTACCATTGCCGGAATGTTGGGTGGTTGCTGGATGCCTGTTGACACTATGGGCAACTTTGAACTATTTTGTAGGTTCTTGCCTTTTTACCCATCTGTCTACATTGGCAGAGCAATAACAAACGCAACAAAAACTTTTGGCACACCATATGCTTTTGATAGTGTTGCACTTTTAGGATTTATTCCAATTATAATTTGCACGATTGCCAGTATTGTATTAACAATTGTTTTATTTAAACGCAAAATGACAAGCGACAATTAATTTAAACAAACAAAAAGAGTTAGTTTAAAACACTAACTCTTTTTTTATTTTTATAAATTTCTTTCTAGTTCAATTCCTTTTTCTTCGGTTTTTTCACCTTTATCCCTAAACGTTCTTGGGCTTTCAGGGATTGTGGTTGCTTTAACAACTTTTGTAAAGCCTGGTTGTCTGCCCCATCTTGAAATTAAACCTTTGCCCCTATTTTGAGCATCTTCAATTGTTTTTGCAACAGATTTTTCAGGTGTAAATGGATTTTCGTAGGTTTTGGTTAAATCGGTGCTAGCATAAACCATTCTGCCAACCCTATCTGCACCACAAATTTTAACATCAACTGTGTCGCACAATTTTTTAACCAATTTTCCACGGCTGTTATAAAGTCCTATGCCAAATTCATCGGAAGTTCCACCTTCACAAATTTCGTTTGTTGGAACATACACCCTAATTCCTGTTTCTTGGTTTTCAACTGTAACATAACTTAAACCAATGTTTGCAATTTTACCAGTTAAAACTTCGTTCATATGGTCTTCTGCCCAAATTGCTGTGTACATATCGTTAATTTTGTGTTCAGCATCTTCAATGTTAAGCTCCAAACTTGTAACCAAACTTGCAACTTGTGCAACATATTCTTCACTAAATGGTTGTTTATGTCCACGCAAACTTTCTTTAATTGTGTATTGTGCAAGAAGGTCGGACATACGGCGAATACCAGATGTGAAATGTGAATAATATTCGCTTTTTAAAGCGCTATGGCATTCTCTATCTTTTTTATCATTACCAAAAGCATCGATTGGATAAGGTTTGTTAGAATATTTTGCTTTTGATTGTGTGCGAAGAACAAATTCTTTGACAGTATCAGAAATTTCCATACCATTGGTTTTATCAACCAACATTTGCAGACTTCTGTTGTCGCCGCCACCAGTAAATTCAACACCAAGCAAGCCCATCATGGCTCTAAGTCTTTCAACTTTTTCCAAATTTGGTTGGTCATGAACACGATAAACCGAATTTAGTTTGTTACTAAATGTAAATTCAGCAACTGCTTCGTTTGTATTAATCATAAGTGCTTCAATAACTTCCATACTTGGCAAATGTTCTTTTTGAGTAATACCCAAAACTTTTGTGCCGTCTTTACTTAAAACAAATTGTTTTTCGTCGTTACGATTAATGTTTAACACGTCACGGCTTTTAAAGTTTTTCCAAACACAATTTGCAACTTCAATGTTTAATGCTGTTGCTTCTTCTAACGAAAGTGGCTCTGCCCCACCACTAAGTTTTGCTCTAACTGCAACCTTGTTTGCAATTGCTTTAACATTGTTTTTATCAGCAAATTGTTGAACATGTTGGTAAGCAAATTTCTTTTTGCTATTAATTACAGCATGCACAATTTGTGTTTTTTCTGGAATTCTTTTGCCAGTGTTACGGTCAATAACAGTTTTACAGCAAAGTGTAAGCCTATCTTCACCTTCGTTCAAACTCAAAATTCCGTTTGAAAGTTTTTCAGGAATCATAGGGTAAGATTTATATGGAGTATATAAAGTAAACCCTTGTTTTAATGCAGCATTCCAAATTTCTGTGCCTGGTTTAACATATTCTGTTACGTCGGCAATTGCAGCATAGGTAACATAGTTTCCATCAGCATCAATTTCGGTGTAAACCGAATCGTCCATATCTCTACAATCGAACGGGTCGATTGTAGTAAACATTTTGTTTCTTAAATCAACATAATCAAATTTGTTAGGGTCTTTTCCATTCAAATAATTTCCTTCCATATCGGTAAGGTTATAATCCCTAACATCAACACTTTCAGGAATTGCATTTACTTCGGCTTCAATTCTTGCATTAGGTGTAAGGTCAATTCCTGCTTCCATTGCCAATGCATTAGTTTCAGGTAATGGGTCACCAACACGACCAAGCACTTTTGTAAGTGTGATTGTTGAACCAGAAGCGTCAACTTCGTTAATAATCCCACTAACCAAACAACCTTCCAAATTGCCTAGTTTTGAATTATTGTTTAAAACTGCCAATGCATCTGGGCATTTGCGTTTGTCTTGTGCGTAAAATTGGTAATGTCCATATTCGTTTTTATAAACATAACCAGTAATAACAGTTTGTGTTGAAACAACCAAGCCTGTGTTTGTTTGACCATTGGCTTTTTCTTGCCTAGCAATAGAAATGTTTCCTGTTCTGCTATCCGAAACAAAACTTACAACATCACCATTTTTATAGCCCCTGCATGCATCGTATGGCACAGGCACACGTTTGCTAGTTCCAATTGGAACAATGTAACCACCTTGGCTACGGCTTAGCACAAACAATGTTCCCTTTTGTCCACTATCGCCAAATTGAATAACAGGTTCTTTCTTTCCATCTGACCTAACACGACGAAGTTGACCAGATGTTAAAATAGCGTCAAGCTCTTTTGCAACGCTCTTTTTTGAAACACCTTGGTTTTTTAGTTCTGCTGAAACCCTGCTAACAATATGTTCGTAGCTAGTTCCTTGCAAATTTCTTAGTGCAATAAGTTCCAAAATTGCTTTTCTAATTCTTTTTGAATCCATATCAACACCCCACAATATTTATTATAGATATTATATCAAACAATCATCAACTTTTCAATACTCTTTTGTTCTTAAAAATATATTATTTTTAAACAAAAAAAACACTCTATCTTATTAGACAAAGTGTTTTTATGTTATTTAAACTTTATTTTTGCTTTTATTATGGCGAATTAAACCAACCACAAAAAATGAAATTGCCAAAACTGTTATAGTTAAAAATATAATGCAATGAATGTTGTTACTTAACGTAACATCTGGTTCCCATTTTAAAAAGTTGGCTTTAAAAATGTTTGCTTCATCAAAAATTTCTTGTTGAACAAATGAATTATCAACTTTAATAAACATTGCTGGAACATACACAAACAAATTTATTAAAGCAAGAATAACACTTGTTTTTAAAAACTTATTAATTTTTAAAAATCTCACAGCCATTAAAACATTCAATATAAAGTAAATAGCCAATGTTATTGGTAAAGCAATAGTTGAATACCAATTATGACCAGCATAACTATTTGAAGTTGTGAAGAAATAAATAACAACTAACAAAATGTTTAGCATAACAAAATCAACACCAACAGAAACAAAATCGTTATACTTTTTTATTTTGGAAAAAACTTTATATTTGGAAATATAAATTGGAACAAACAAAATAACTAAGCCTAGCAAAACTGAAAGTGTTGCAATCCAAAACCAATTTCCCTTGACGTAAATACAGCAAACACCCAAAAGCAAACTTAACGACAAAAACATTGAAAGTGGTAACAGCAGTAGTTTATGTTTCTTTATTAATTTTGGCAAGTTGGTAAAACAGAACGACAACAATAATGCAGATAAAACAATCCAAAACCAACTTAAAGTTTTGTTGATTGCCAAATCACAAATAAAACAAGGAATTAACGCAACACCATATGCAATATAAAAAAACAAACTCCACGAAAAACTAAATGCTCTCCATTTTTTTGCTTGTGCTTTTTCTTCTTTCAATTTTTCATCAACACTTGCTGTAATTAACTCATGTTCGGTAACACCCAAAATTTCAGACAATTTAGGAAGCAAAGTTATGTCAGGGTGTGCAACATCTTTTTCCCATTTGCTTACTGCCGACTCCGACACAAATAATAGCTTTGCCAACTCTTTTTGTGTTAAATTTTTTTCTTGTCGTTTAAGTTTTAAAAATTCACCAAAACTGTTTACCA
>JAZRJQ010000094.1:0-1666 GCA_045645925.1 Clostridia bacterium
AAGTTATTGTTGGACCATATCCATTTTTGTTGGTTTACAACCAACCTTGGTTTGTAACAATAATTTGGGCAATTGCATTGTTTGGTGGAGCGTACTTTATTGGTTGGCTTTTAAACTTTGCAAACATAAAGTTTGAAAAAGCCATAAACAATGGTGGTGTTACAAGTGAAAACACAATTGAACAGTAAAAATAATATGATAAAACAAAAAAACAGCTTATTTCAAGCTGTTTTTTGTTTCTTTAATTTGCGTTTGTATTGTTCTATATGTTTTTCAAGTTTTAAATTTTGAATGTGTTTTATGGCAGTACTGTTTGGGCTTTTTGAAGATTTATATAACCATTGTGCTGCAAGCTTTGAGTTTTTGTGTACGCCTTTTGATCCATAACCATAAACAATTCCCATTCCTGTTTGTGCAGGAGAATTTCCAGATTTGGCTAAATTTTTATAACAATTAAGCGCTTTTTTACCGTTTTTTTCTATTCCTTGTCCACCTATGTACAGGCTTGCCAAGTTAAGTGTTGCAAGGTAGTGGTGTTTTTCGGCTGCTTTTCGGTACCAGTAAAATGCTTGTTTGGGGTCACATTTAACTGTCTTGCCATTTTTGTATTGCTCAGCTAAATTATATTGTGCACGAGTGTAACCTTGTTTTGCGGATTTTTCAAATAGTTTAATTGCTTGTTGGGTGTCTTTTTTAATGCCGGTTCCATTGCTATATAAACATGCTAAATTGTTTTGTGCTGGTGCATAGTTTTGTTTAGCTGATTTTTTGTAAAGTTCAGCAGCTTTTACGAAATCTTTTTTAACACCAAAGCCATTGTAGTAGCAAACACCAAGTTTGTATTGTGCTTTTGCTTTGTTATATTTTGCCAAGTCTTCAAAAATAGGAAAAGCTTTGTCGTATTGTTTGTTTTTATAATATTTTATTGCTTTATCATATTCTTTTTTAAAGTTGTAATTTTTAAAATTGTTTTTGCAATATGTGCAAGTAACAAGTTTTCCTTTTTCTGAAATATTGTTAACATTTTGCTTGCCACAATGTGGACATATTATTGTTTTGTTTGCCATAATTTCACCTTTTAGTCAGCATTGTTTTTTAAATTTTTTTCATACTCTTTCATTTCGTTATAAGAATATATGCAACCACAGTAATTTTGCCTATATAAATCGTATTCACGTGATAGGGTTATGCTTAGTTTGTAACCGTCTTTTTTCTTAAAGTCGGAAACCAAGAATTTGCTTTTTCCGGTTTTTGATAATTCTAAGCCAATTTCGTTTAACCAATTGCTGTGTTTGTAAGGACTAACCGAAAGGGTGGTTGCAAAGTAGTTGTAATTGTTTTCGTTTGCAAATTTGTGTGTGCCCATTAATCGTTGTTCGTAGCAAGCATAACAACGTGCGCCACCTTCTTTTAAAGTTTTAAAACCATCAACTTTTTTAATATGTTCAAAAAATGTTTTTGGTTCAAATGGTGGAACAATAATTTTTATTTTGCGTTCCAAAGTTTTGTTTATTTCGTTAATAAACTTAATTTGTTCGTTTAACCTTTTTTCATATTCGGCTGTTGGGTGCAAACAAGGGTTGTAATAAAACACGGTTATATCAAAAAAATCTTTTAAACGTGTTATTACGACAGTTGAACATGGTCCACAACAACTATGCAGTAG
>JAZRJQ010000095.1:0-3078 GCA_045645925.1 Clostridia bacterium
TTTGTTTATGGAAGGTAGAACATTTTTAAAAGTCATTTCTGTAATGGTTTTTGCTTCAACTTTAATTGTTTCAACATATGTTTTTTCAAGTGTTGATTTTCTTAAACTTAATTCATTTTTATTTAAAACGTTTGTGCTTTCAAATAGCTCAACAATGTCGGAATCTGCCAAATTGCTAAAACAACTTAAACTGTCTTTGTATTCAATAAGTCCACGTTTTGTTGCTTCTTCTTTCCAAGCATTGTCGTAACCGTTTCCATTAAAAATAATTCGGTTATGTTTTTTAATATTACTTTTTATAATATCAACAATTGCTGATTTTGGTTCGGTTGAACTTTCTAGTTTTTCGGCAGTTTCTTTTAAAACTTTTGTCATAATTGTGTTAATGCATGTGCATGGCCATGATAATGTTTGAGCCGAACCAACCATTCTAAATTCAAACTTGTTGCCAGTGTAGGCAAATGGACTTGTTCTGTTTCTGTCGCAAAAATCCTTTTTGGTTTTTGGCAGGCTGTTAACTCCAACATCTAAAATTGGTTTTTTGGTTACTGCTTTTTTGCTGTCAATGCTGTTCAACATTTTTTCAATATTCTCACCAATGAACACAGAAATTAAAGTTGGCGGTGCTTCGTTTCCACCAAGCCTAAAATCGTTTCCACGGCTGGCTGTGCTTGTTCTAATTAATTTGTAATATCTGTCAATTGCAACAATCATAGAAGTGAAGAATAATAAAAACAAATTCTTATCATCAATAGTTGAATCAAAAAGATTTATTCCTGTGTTTGTTGAAAGTGACCAGTTTATGTGTTTGCCACTGCCGTTAACATTTGCAAAAGGTTTTTCGTGGAAAAGTGCTTCCAAGTTGTGGTGTTTTGCAACTTTTTTTATTACTTCCATAATTAGTTGATTTTGGTCACATGCAATATTTGCTGGTGCGTAAATTGGAACAAGTTCATATTGAGCAGGTGCAACTTCATTGTGTTGTAATTTTGCCATTATTCCAAGTTTCCAAAGTTCGGCATCAACTTCGTGCATAAATGCGCTAATTTCGTCGTCAATAATTCCGAAATAGTGTGAATAATAATCTTGTGAACGTGTTGGTTTTACTCCAAATAACGTGTGGTTTGTAACTTTTAAGTCAAGCCTAGAATCAAAGTGTTCTTTTTTAATTAAGAAATATTCTTGTTCGCCACCAATGTTGCAAACAACTTTATTTACTTTTTTATAACCTAAAAGCTTTAAAACCCTTAAACTTTCTTTGTTTAAACTTTCAATTGAACGCAAAAGTGGTGTTTTCTCGTCAAGGGCAGTTCCGTTGTAAGAACAAAATGCAGTTGGAATATATAACACCTTGTTCCCTAACTTGTCTTCCTTAATAAATGCAGGTGATGTGTAATCCCAAACTGTGTAACCACGTGCTTCAAAAGTCATGCGTTCGCCACCATTAGGAAAACTTGATGCATCTGCTTCGCCTTTTATTAACGATTTTTCATTAAATTCTTCAATTAATTTGCCATTTTTGCCCAGTTCAATAAAAGAAGTTTGTTTTTCAGCAGTTTTTCCTGTTAATGGTGCAAACCAATGGGAATAGTGTGTGGCACCATTATTTATTGCCCAGGTTTTCATGGCTTTTGCAACAGCATTAGCTGTATGTTTGTCAAGTGGACTTCCAGCTTCTTTTATTTTAATATATTTAATATATGTACATATGTTCATATATCTTTTTAATATGCCATCATGGCAAACGTGTTTTGAAAACACTTTTTTAGCAATACTTTTTTTCATAGTAATTCTCCTTAAAATAATCAAAAAAGGAACGACTATTGTTTTAGTCGTTCCTTTATAATTTACATTTATAATTTTTACACAACAAAAAACAATTGTACCTAAACAATTAAATAAAAAGTATTTTGTTGTTGTTGATTTTTAAGTGTAAACATAAATTTATCTCTCATTTGTAATGTATAATTATGTTATAACTTTTTAAAATATTTGTCAATATATAATATGTTGTAAAATTTTTATTTGATAATTTTTAATATTGTTTTGTTGAATTGATAAATTATTTTTGTGAGCAAAAATTATCAACCACAACATCTTGGGTTGGCTTTTTGTGCATTTTAACCATAAAAAATGTTTCACAGAGCCATGTTTGACAAATAAAAAAAATAAGTCAAGCAAAAATTAAACAAACTTTTTTTGTTGAAATTTAACAATGATAATATTTTCATAACTAAAAAAATGATAAAAGTATTGTAATTTAGGCACTTTTCATTTTTTTTAAATTACAACTTATTTTTACAAAATTTTATTTTTATGTAACATAACTAAAAATACAAGAACTAGTTGTTTTTTGGTTGACCCACCACAATATCTTGTGTTATTTTAGTCGTAGTTAATTTCGGGAAGTTGTTAAAATTGGTTTTGAATTTTAATAACAAAACGTAAATAAAAATACAATTTAGGAGAAAGGTAATGAAAATTATTAAAAGAAGTGGTGAAGAACAAGTTTTTGATTTAAGTAAAATTGTTAATGCAATTTCAAAAGCAAATGTAACAGTTGCTGAAAATTTAAGACTTACAGAAGATCAAATTAAAACAATTGCAGAAAACGTTGAAAAAGCTTGCAAAAAAACCAGACGTGCTTTAAACGTTGAAGAAATTCAAGATTTGGTTGAAAATCAAATTATGGCTACTGGTGCTCATAACGTTGCACGTAATTACATTACCTATCGTTACACACGCCAGCTTGCTCGTCAAAGCAACACAACCGATAAACAAATATTAAGTTTGATTGATTGTAACAACGAAGAAGTTAAACAAGAAAATTCAAACAAAAACCCAACAATTAACTCAGTTCAACGTGACTATATGGCTGGTGAAGTAAGTAAAGACTTATGTAAAAGATTTTTGGTGCCAGAAGATGTTATGCGTGCTCACGATGAAGGCGTTTTGCATTTCCACGATGCCGACTATTTTGCACAACGTATGCACAACTGTGACCTTGTTAATTTGGAAGATATGCTTCAAAACGGAACAGTAATTAGTGGAACAATGATTGAAAAACCACATTCATTT
>JAZRJQ010000096.1:0-3207 GCA_045645925.1 Clostridia bacterium
AAATGTATCAATAAATTCCACATAGTTTTGGAGTTTAGAACCACTTTCTAAGTACTTATCATAATTTTCAGTTGATGAAAATTCTCTTAAAAACCAAGTAATTGAAACAATTCTTCCTAAACTATCTCTTTTTAACTTACATTTTTTATAACATTCAATAATCTTTTCGCTTATACCACGAACATTTAAATCAATCAAAGTTGACCTTTGACAATCTAAAAAAATGTTTAAATCATAATGTCTATGAATTTCATAAGCACGAGAAACACTTTGTCTAAAAAATCTACTTTTTCTACTATCTAAAAAAGATTGACCTTCCATAAGAAAGATTGAAGAAAAGGGTGGGATAAATTTTGTCTTATGTTCTTTATCAGGTAAACCAAAATCAGTTCCGTCAAAATCCATACTAATTCTTGGACTATAACCCCAAATATGGCTTTCACACCAAAAATTTGAGTATGTTAAATGCCCATAAGGTGGGTATTTTAAATTTAAACCTTGGCAATTAAGTTGTTCAATTTCTGCAAATGCTGACAAAACTCTATCTCTTGCAAAAATTGTCATTTCTCTTTGAGCCAAACAACACATATAACTTGTTTTACCAAAACCCGGATTACCACATAAAATAACTATACTCATAAAAACACCATTTTCTTTTGACTTTATTTTTTAAACAAATTAAACTTATAAAAACTTATAAAAAGGGAAACAATTATGTATACTGAACAACAACTATTAGACAAAGTTAAAAAAGAATTTGAAGAAGTTCCAATTTTACACATAGTTTGCGAATCAGAAAACAATGAGAATATATTTAAAAATATTGATATAGAAAAATTAAAAAAACTAGGAAAAGAACAAGGAATTTTTGTAAAAAGATTTAATGAGACAAAAACTAAAAAGAAAACTTACACAAAAGAATATGAAAGAAATAAAATAATTGGTTTTTCTATATACGATTTTTAATCTTTAATAATTTTTCTATATAACTCATTTTTTGAAACAATTTTAATGTGTTTTTGCTGATATTTATTATATGGATTACCAACAACAACACTTCTTTGTGTTAATTCACATTTATCAAAACATTCTTTTGCATGTTTTACTGAAATATGTTTTGGAATGTGCATCTTATTTAATAAATCACGAGTTATATTTGATTTTGTAATATGATTAGGGTAATAATACTTATAATCATTATTAAAATCAGTCATAAAACACCCCTTTAATCTGCTCATCAGTAATTAGTTGATTATTCTAATTAGACCTGTAAAACCCTGCTAATTTTACAGGTTTCGCTTGGGGGAATAAATGGCTAACTCATCAGCTACAACATACCATCATAGTTGTAGGAAAAAGAAAAGAGAAAAGCTCTTTTCTTTTTTTCGTTAATCTTAAAAAATGAATGAACCCCACATTTTCTACATAAACCAATTGAGTCCAGCTCAACACTTCGAAAAATACAGAGTATGTCTTTTAGAAAAAAATTTAAAAAATTATTTTTTAAATTTTTTAATACGATGCTGTCTAGCTTTACCAATATCTTTTCTAGCATCAAGATAGCCACCACGATATGCTCTTTGAACTTTGGTTAAACCACGATAAGAACCATCTTTATTTCTTTTAAATTCACCATCATTAGTTAAACTAGCACCAGTTCTTAATTCACTAGCATACTTTTTACCTTTTTCTTTAGGACTTAATAATGTATTAACACGACCAGTCCTAGGATTTCTAACAATAACTGCCATATAGCACCATTCCTTTATTTTGTTTTATTTGCTAACAAAGTCATAATTGCCATTTGAGTGCCATTTAAAAATGCGAATTTATCATAACCTGCATCAGGAATTGAAACAACAAAACATTCAAAATCAACATTCTTTTCATCACTATGCTTTGTTTCTAGTGTTACAACAATATCTTTTTCTTCTACTTCATCAAGTAGAGCAGGCAAGTCGTAATCTTTAATTCTTACTTCCATTTTCTTGCCATTAATTAATTCAGTTGCAATAACACAACTTGTATAACCATTATTTTCTTTTTTAACAACTTTTGCACTTTTAATTACTTTTCTTAATTTTTCAATTTTACTCATAATTTAATACCTACTTTATTTTTTTATTTAAAATTATTCTTTTGTTAAAATATTGTTTATTCCGGACTAAACAACATAAAAACTGGTATGGGGTTTAAACGAACACCCCATTAAACGATTAAACAACAACTAATTGTTTCATTTCATCAAAAGTATCAACTTTAACAAAATTACTTAAATCAGTTAAATTTGTATAAGTTACACTATCATAAAACTTTGTTAAAGTTCCATTTGTAAATTCAATTTCATAAGTCCAATTAGAACCATCACTTGTAACAATATGATTACCAGAACTGCTTTTAAAAAATCCTGTATAAAAACTACAAATATTTTCACCAACAATAGAAACATTTAAATTTCTAGTATTTTTGTAAGATTGCAATAAAGGTGCTTGAGAACTAGAAAAATTGTCTTTTGTATAAATCCAAATACAACCATCAGACTTAACTTCAAAAGCAAAACCAGAGTTTTGCAAAACATAATAAGCAACAACATTTCTTTCAGAATTAGCAACACTTAATTCACTATTTAAATCATTAATAAGTGTTTCATAATAAGAATTTCTTCTTTCTAAATAATCAATTTCTTCAGATAAAAACTCATTACTATTTTGTAGAGTTGAATTTTCACTTTTTAAAACAAGATTTTGATTATTTGTTTTCTCATAATTAACCAACAAAGCATCATAATCTAAAACTAACATATCATAGTTTTGTTGTAACTGATTATAATTGCTAGTTAAATTATCATAAACACTATATAGTTGATTATAAGTAAACAACAAATTATCATATTCAAGTTGTTTTTGTTCAAATTGAAGTTTTAATTCTTCAAACTCATTAGTTTTAACTGATAAATCGTTTTCAACAATTTGCAATCTATTTGCAATATCATTGTAATTACTATTAGAATTATTTAATTCAGTATTTAAATTTTGTTTTTCTTCATTTAAAAGAAAAATTTCATTTTCTAACATTTTGTTTCTATCAGTTAAAATTAAAAGTTCATTTCTACAATCTTCAATCTCTTGGATTAATTGTTGCCTATCATCAGTGTTTTCATCAATAACTGGTTGTTCATCATCAGTTTGTGAATTGCTTGATATAGAA
>JAZRJQ010000097.1:0-3883 GCA_045645925.1 Clostridia bacterium
ATTTTAAAAGAAATAAATTTGGTTATGGAAACAATTAGAAACACTTATGACAATATAGAATTATATATTCCTGAAAACATAAAACCATTTCCTAGTTATAACGATATGTTGTTCTAATTTACCAGTTCACAACAATTAACACATTGTTTGTGTCAAAAAATGACACAACTGTGTTACAAAACAAACAAAAATACAGACAAATTAAATTTTGTCTGTATTTTTTATTTTTATTAAATTTTAACAATTTTATTAAATTTACATTATTATTGTTATGAAAGATTTTCAAGGTTTATAACTTTTGTTGCAACATCTCTAACAAATTCTTTACTATGGCTAACAAAAATTACAGTGCCATCAAATTCATTAATTGCTTCTTGCAACCTATCAATAGCAAACACATCTAAATGATTTGTTGGTTCGTCCAAAATAAGCAAATTACAAGGCTTTAAAACAAGCGTACAAATTTTAATTTTACTTTGTTCACCACCACTTAATTGCTTAATTTGTTTTCTACACAAAACTGAATTTAAACCACATTTGCTAAGTGTTGTTCTAACATCTTTTTCGTTCAATTTTGGAAACATTGCTGACACAAAATTTAGTGGAGTTCCTTCGTACATATGAAAATCATTTTCCTGTTCGTAGTAACCAACAACAATATTTTTTGATATTACTGCTGAACCAGAAATTTTATCTAACTGACCAATAATTGTTTTTAAAAGTGTACTTTTACCAATTCCATTAAACCCAGTAATAGCAACCCTATCATGATTTTCAACTTCAAAACTTATTGGTTTTAAAAGTGGTTTTCCGTTATAACCCACACTTAAATTTTCAACTTTTAAAACAAGGTTTCCAGCAAACTCCTTATACTTAAAACTAAAAGTTGGTTTAACTTGTTCGCTAGGTGGAGTTATAATATCCATTTTGTTTAACATTTTTTCACGACTATGTGCCATGCCAGCAGTTGCTGCACGTGCTTTATTTCTCGCAATATAATCTTCCATCTTTTTGATTTCACGTTGTTGTTGTTCATAATTCTTTTCATGTTGGATTCTTTTTGCTTCTTTGGTTGCCATGCACTTATCATAATTGCCAACATACTTATTAATTTTGTTGTTATCAACATCGCAAATATGTGTTACAACATTGTTTAAAAATTGTTTATCGTGACTAACAATAATAAATGCTCTATCGCTTGAATTAATAAATTTTGTAAGCCATTCAATATGGTTAACGTCCAAAAAGTTTGTTGGTTCGTCCAACACCATTACATCAGGGCTTTCTAAAAGCAACTTTGCAAGCATAACTTTTGCCCTTTGTCCACCACTTAAAGTTTTAACCAAAGTATCCATACCAAAAGCATTAATACCCAAACCTGCTGCAACTTTTTCAATGTCACTATCTATTGCATAGAAATTATTTGTTGTTAAATAATCAAACAAATCACCACTCTGATTTAAAAGTTTTTCAAGTTTACTATCATTTGTTTCAACTGCTAATTGTTCGTTAATTTCGTTCAGTTTCTTTTCAGCATCAAACAAATGCTTGTATGCACCACTCAAATATTCCTTAATGGTGCTATCACCTTTAACTTCGGCGTGTTGATCAAGATATTCCACTCTGTACTTTGGGTTTTTGTAAAAAGTACCCCTATCTAATAACACTTCCCCCATAATAATTTTTAAAAGTGTACTTTTTCCAGCACCATTAACACCTGTTAAACCAATTTTTTCGTTTGGATTTAGAATAAAAGATGTGTCATCAAACAATGGTTTATCACCATAGTTTTGTGAAAAGTTATTAATTTCTATAATACCCAAACAATCACCTTCCTTTACCTAAAATAACATTTGAACCAAAATTGTTGATTCAAATGTTAAAATAGACTGTTATTTGCTTAAAATTTCGATAAATTTTTGAATTTTTTGTTTTGTTTTATCATCACCTAAAATTGTACACAAAGAGAACAAATCAGGCGAATTTTGTTTACCTGTTATTGCCAAACGAATAAGCCCACAAGCATCTGCTGTGTTGCCAATAAAGTTTTCAGGGTTTGCTTTATAAAGTTTGTTATCAATTGCAAAACCATTATTATTTGCAACTTCTTTAATTTTATTAAACCAAACATCTTTTTCGTCTGCACTAGAATAAACATTTAAATATTCTGTTAAAAACCTAACAGCATCGTTATTTGTTATTTTTTCGTAGTTATATTCGTAATCAGCCAATGTTTCAGGATTGTACAAATCAAACATATAGTTAAAGTATGTTGGAACTTCACTCCATTTAGCAATATCTTTTCTTGGTTTATTTCCACCACGGTCAACATTAAATGTTTTTATTGCATATTCTTTATTGTTTTCCAAATATGTTGCAAAATCGTTGGCGTTAACAGTTATTGCGTTATAGTTTTCACCCAATTTTGCCTTAGTTTCGTTTTCAAAGTCAGCATCAAAGTTTTTTGCCCAATTTAGAGTGTTTTCATAAACTTCTTCGGCTGTCATTTTTGAAATGATATTTTTTGAAACATCTTCTAATTTTACAATATCAAAAAATGGGCTTGATGTACCAATTTTCTTTGGATTAAACGGAAATTCTTCAACTTTGCTGGTTGGGTTTTGGCTACGCCAATCTTCAAAATTACTGTTCATAATGTTTAACAAATATTCAGTAACAGCTTGTTTTGGTAAGCCTGCTTGAATATAGAAACGCATATCTGCTTCTGGGTCTTTTGATTTTGATATTTTACGTTTGTTTCCATTTTCGCCAATTTTACATAAAACTGGTGTATGAATATACTTAACCGGTTTAAAGCCCAATGCGTTAAAAATTTCAACGTGTTGTGGCCATGTGGAAATCCATTCTTCACCCCTAACAACAGTTGTTGTACGCATTAAATGATCATCAACAGCATGCGCAAAAGCATATGGTGGAATTCCGTTATCTTTAACCAAAACAACATCTTTACAGTTTGCACCAATTTCACGTTCACCACGAACAAGATCAAACACTTTAACCTTTTCGCCTTCTTTACCATTTGATTTTAGGCGAATACAGAAGGTTTTTCCGGCTTTTAAATTAGCTTCAACTTCTTCATAAGTTAAATCACGGCAAGGGTCTTTTTCTTCAAGCTGAACATCGTTAGAAAGTTGTTGTTCACGTTTTTCCAAAACTTCTTGTTTACCTTCTGGTTTTGAACAAAAACAAGGGAATGCTTTTCCTTCGCTTACCAATTTTTTTGCATATGTTTGATAAATTTCCATTCTATCGCTTTGACGATATGGTCCATAATTACCATTGTTTGTTCTGTCGATAGTAAAACCTTCATCTGGAACGATACCATAGTAAGCTAGGGTCTTTAGAGCTACTACATCACTACCCTTTACCTCTCTCTTCTTGTCAGTATCTTCTAATCTAAACATAAATACACCGTTTGGTGAGCTTTTAGCTATAAAATAGTCTAAATTTGCACCAAAAAAGTGTCCTATATGCATAAAACCTGTAGGACTAGGAGCAAATCTAGTAACTTCGCTTTTTTCATCTAAATCTCTAACGGGATATTGTTCTTCCCAGTATTTATCAGTTTTAGTTACATTTGGGTATAATAAATCAGCAATTTTTTGATATTTGTCCATATAATTTCCTTTATATATATTAATATAATAAATTAACAAATATATTTTACATTTTAAGCAACAAAAAAGCAACCGTATAAGGTTGCTTTTTATATTTGTTTTTAAGCTTGTCTAACAAGTTTTGTAAGAGCATTAACAAATTCTGTTGTTCTATCTTCTTCAATATTTAATAATACTCTAACATTTGCAGCATCTACAGTACTCATTCCGTCTAGATACTTGCTTTCTGATAAATTAGCACCTGT
>JAZRJQ010000098.1:0-7859 GCA_045645925.1 Clostridia bacterium
CACTAACATGTCAAATCTTGGTAAGGTTCTTCGCGTTGCGTCGAATTAAACCACATGCTCCGCTGCTTGTGCGGGTCCCCGTCAATTCCTTTGAGTTTCATTCTTGCGAACGTACTCCCCAGGCGGGATACTTATCGCGTTAGCTTCGATACAGAATATTACTATCCTACATCTAGTATCCATCGTTTAGGGCGTGGACTACCAGGGTATCTAATCCTGTTTGCTCCCCACGCTTTCGAGCCTCAGCGTCAGTTATAGTCCAGTAAGCCGCCTTCGCCTCTGATGTTCCTCCTAATCTCTACGCATTTTACCGCTACACTAGGAATTCCACTTACCTCTCCTACACTCTAGAAAACCAGTATCAAGTGCATTTCTTGGGTTGAGCCCAAGGCTTTCACACTTAACTTAATTTCCCGCCTACGCTCCCTTTACGCCCAGTAATTCCGAACAACGCTTGCCCCCTATGTCTTACCGCGGCTGCTGGCACATAGTTAGCCGGGGCTTTCTTGTAAAGTACCGTCATTCTTTTCTTCCTTTACAACATAAGTTTACAACCCTAAGGCCTTCTTCCTTCACGCGGCGTTGCTGGGTCAGACTTGCGTCCATTGCCCAATATTCCCCACTGCTGCCTCCCGTAGGAGTCTGGTCCGTGTCTCAGTTCCAGTGTGGCCGATCACCCTCTCAGGTCGGCTATCTATCATCGTCTTGGTAGGCCGTTACCCCACCAACTAACTAATAGAACGCAAGCTCATCCTATGCCGATACAATATCTCTTTTACCCCTAAATGATGCCATTCTGTGGTCTTATGCGGTATTAGCAGTCATTTCTAACTGTTGTCCCCCTGCATAGGGCAGATTGCTCACGCGTTACTCACCAGTCCGCCACTAAGTATGTTTTCAAAGCAAGCTTTGAAAACATCTTCGTTCGACTTGCATGTGTTAAGCACGCCGCCAGCGTTCGTCCTGAGCCAGGATCAAACTCTTATGTTTAATCTAACTAGAACATAACACTGTTGTGCTATCTTCATTACTTTCTTAGTAAAGTTCGTTCTAAAATCTCAATTGAATTTAACAGGTTGATTTCTCATCTTACCTTGCTAATTTTCTTTTGGTCTTTTATTATCTGTATTCTATTGTTATTGTGCATGCGCTCTTTTGTTGAACGCATTGGTAGTTTACTATATATTAAAACCCAAGTCAACACTTTTTTTAATCTTTTTTTAATATTTTTTTACCTTTTTTACTTTCTATCTAAACACATATCCACGTGTTCGCAAAAATTTATAATTACAACCTTAAAAAGCCACATATACACACTTTAAAAGTTTACAATTTGTGTAAAAATTTCAAGTTGTTCGTTCATAATTTGAGTTAAAAAAGTTCTGTTATAGCTCAAATTATCAAGCACAACCAAATAAAAAAGTAGCTTTAAAATTTCTGCTTCGCACTTAAAATAGTCTCCCAAGCAACTCCTTGTGTTAACACCTAAAACAAATGCACTTTCAACACCCATTGCTGAAAGCATTTTTAAATGGTTATCCACATCAAACTTAAATTTAAGTTTTTTGTTCTGTTTTTCCAAATGTTGCAAATATTGTTTTTGTGCATTTATGTAAACATACAATTCGTTTAATTTGCTTTTTTGTTCCAAAAAACCAACCTTTCCCACACTCTGTGATTCAACTTTTACGGCGTTTGCATACTTGGCACTAAGCAAATTTATTAATTTATCTTCCAGAACTGGATAATCGTTATATTTCATAATCCACCTTCCCCAAATTTAAAATTAGGTATTGAAATTGAAGAATTTTAATGTTAATATATATATGTTATAAAAATAAAATATGTTAAATAAGGGGGAATTTTAATATGAAAAACGAAAACAAACAACCAATCGTTATCACACCAGAAATTTTGTTAATTGCAGCATTTCACGAAAAATGTCCTGAAATTAAGGTTGAAGGAACTTCATTAATTTCAAAAATTAAAAACTACAACGCAAACAAAACCAGAATTAAAGTTCCCGTTAACTTTGTTGATGTTTACTTTTTAGGAAAATACATAGGCTACGCAAACAGAGAAACAAAAATTTGTTCACGCATTGAAGTTAAAGATATTTTAAAAACCATTAGAAAATCTGGTTTATATGAAAAAACAGAAAATCATTTGATTTACACCACACTTTCAAGAAGTGCTGTTGCCGAAAAATATAATGCATTTCCTGAAGAATTAAAAACAGCAATCAAACGTGCAAAAACTTTGGAACGTGCTGCAAAAATTGTTGAAGCAAAACGCAAACTTAAAGCTGCACAAAACACAACAGAAGCTCCAACAACTTTAAAAAATGAGCCAACCGTAAAAACCCAAGTTGTAAACAATGACGTTGACAGAACACTTTAATTAAAATTTTTTATAATTTATATATTATATATATTTATTATTTAATATATAATCATATTAAACAACAAAAAAAACCGAACAAATTGTTCGGTTTTTTGTTTGTTTAATTATGCAGCAAGCACAATTCCATAATCTCTTTCATAAGAGTTAGCAGCTGTGTTTGTGCCTTTTGCTTGGTTATATGTAGCAAATGTAGCTGTTGCTGTTGAAGCTTTAACTTCTAATTTTGCTAATGCACTTTCAGCATCGCTAGAATTTAAAACTTTAACAAAATCAGTTTGTGTTTGCATTGCATGTGAACCAACAGTTCCTTTAATGTCGCCAACACCTTTAAACATGAAAGCTTGTGTGTTAGGAACAACAATGTTTGCATTTCCACTTGCTAGTTCAATTACGTGTTTGTAACCATTTAATGCCATTTCTTTGAAGATTGCATTAATTGTTCCACCAGCAGTTGTTTTCAATGTTGTAGGTAAAACAATGTTAATAGCATTGATTGAACCTTCTTCATTAATCATTTCACATTCTAAATCATTATTTGCTGTACTATTATAGTTGTAAGCAGCTGTAATTCTACCGTGAGTATTTTTTAAGTATACTTTGCTAGAGAATTGTTTAACCATGATGTCACCATGTTCGCTGATAGCACTTAAACTGCTTGTTGCGTTGTCAACAGTGATGTTACCATGAGTTGATTTTAATGTTGTGTTTTTAGTAGCATTTTTAATTGCAATGTTACCATAAGTTGTTGTAATTGCTAATTCGCCTTGAGCTTTTAACAAGTTAACGTTAATGTTATTTGTTGCAATTGTGCTTAGGCTTGAATTTAAAGATTCAATGTTAAAGAATCCGTTAGGAGCATTGAAGTTGAAGTTTTTGAATGTAATAATATTTTTACCTTCAATTAAAACGTCACTACCAACAACGCTTAAACCTTTTGCAATAATGTTATCAAATTTAAATTCGCCACGAACTGCATTTAAGTAATATTCACTTGCAGATGTATCTTTAACAGCAGCTGTTCTTAAATTATTAACATGAGAATTGTTAGCTTCTGTTGAATCAAATTCGTAGTTAATGTTCCAATTTGTTTGAAGTGCACTTGCACCTGTCATGTTTGTAACAATATAGTTGTTAGCATCGGTATAATTTAATGTGAAATCAAATTTACCATGTTGTGTTGTAGCATTTAATTTATTAAGTTCAACAAAACGCATATAGTTGTTTTTGTTGTAGCCTTCTTCTGCTGTGTTAATTTCAGTTACAACTTCATTTGTTGCTGTTTCAGCTTGAGCATCGTAAACACTTTTTACAATTTTTGTGCGAATGTTTTTCCAAGTAAAATCGCCATCAACAGTTGTAATATCTAAGCCTTTAACTTGAAGTGGTTGTACACCAGCTTCGGTTGCTTTACCATCAATACTAATATCGCCATTGTATGTTCTGATTACGAAAGAATATGATGCATTGTTTGGAACATAAATGTGAATGTAGCTGTTACGAGCTAAAACTGCACCTTCAATTTCTTTTGTGTCGATTACAAGTTTTCTGTCTGATACAAATTTTGATGTGTCAACATTAATACCTGAACCATATTTTTCTGAAGATTTGCTTGTATCGTACAAACCAAACATATCATCAATTTTTCTGATATTAATTTTTTCTGTGTTGTCAGAATATTGACTAATTAACACATCGTGGTACTTAGCATCAACTTCAATTTCGTAATGTTGACCAGCATTAACTTTATTCACAGTGAAAACATCTGATGCTGTTTTGTTGCTGAAAAACATAACCTTCCAGCCAAACACACCAAAGTTTGGGAATAAGAACATGCAGCCAACAAGCAACATTGCCAAAATTGCAGCACCACCAAGTAGTAACAATGTGTATGTTAAAACGCCTTTTATAATTTTCATAACTACCCCTTTTACCATAAAGCGCATAAAAAACACTTTAATAGTTATAGTAATATTTAACTCCATTATATATTAAAATTTTTGCAGGGTCAATAACTTGTTTTAAAAATACTATAAAAATTATAATTTTTAAACAAAAAAACAAGCCATTTTAAGGCTTGCAATTTTACTTTATTTGTTTTTTAAATAATATTTCATAGCTTCTTTATGATATGGCAATGGTAACAAATTTAAAACCTCACACTTTGGCACCCAAAAAACTTCGTGCCCTTCTTCACTAGGGTTTGTAAAATTTTCTAAATCAACATCCACCAAAAACATATTACATTTTGTGTTCATTGGCCATTTACCACCTGCCAACCAAAAGCAGTTTACACAAACCAATTCTTCAACATTTTTTACTGTATAGCCCGACTCTTCCAAGAATTCGCGTTTTAAGCAATCAAAAAAAAGTTCATTTTCTTCCAATCCACCACCAACAAAAGAAAATTGTTCTTTCTTTCGAACAAGCAACATTTGGTCGCCATTTTTAACAATTCCAAAGCATGTTTCTCTAAAATCAAACTTGCCATCAAATTTTTTGCCAACTGTTATTGTTTTCATAAAAACTCTCCTATTTCCAAGATTAGTTTAACACACAAACAACTTTAACAAAACAAATATTTGCCAAAACAAACAAAAACACTTGAATAAAGTTTCAAGTGCTTTTATTTTTACTCTGTTTCGTACCATTTCATGCCAGCGCCCACATCAGCATTTGGGCGTGATTTAAAGCCAAATTTTTCATAAAATTTTTCTTTGCCTTTACTTGCACCAGCATAGAAAAATGTGTCGTCATCCTTAATTGTTTTATACCAATTAACAATTTCGGTTAGAATTAATGACCCCACACCTTTTCCTTGAAATTCTTTTTTTACAACAACGTCGTAAAGGGTGAAATAACAACCATCACCAACCACACGCCCCATGCCAACAATTTGACCACCCAAATACACGCTAACAGCAAAACAGGTGTTTTTACGGTTTTGTTTTACTCTACTTTTTTCACGTTCCCAACCAACACTTTCAAAAAGTAATAAAAATTGTTTTATTGTTGGGAATTTGTGTTTTATTTCAAAATTATTCATATTTTTCTCCTAAATTTACTTAACTTAATTCTACAATTTTATTTGCAACATTTTCAACAAAAGCCATATCGTGTTCAACAAAAATAATGGTTAAATTTGTGTTGTTTAAAACTTTTTCAATTTGCATACGTGAAATAATGTCAACATAGTTTAATGGTTCGTCCCACACATACAAATCAGCATTTTCACACAAACTTTTTGCCAGCATTACTTTCTTTTTTTGACCTGCACTAAAATTTGAAATATCACCTTCCAACTGAGATCTGGTTAAACCAAATTTTATTAGCAATGTGAAAAACATGGTTTTATCAACACCATTTTGAATTGCGTAATTTTCTAATGTTCCACTCAAATTATTAAAGCTTTGGCTAACATACGAAATTTTAAGTTTTGAGTGTTTATAAACACTGCCGTCAAAACAAATATTGTCACCCAAAATTAATTTAAACAAACTGGTTTTACCTGAACCATTTTTACCAAATAAAGCCACTTTTTGACCACTTTCAATATTAAAACTTATAGGTTTGTTTATAGCTTTGTTATCATATTTTACTGAAACATTTTTCAAACTTAATAACTCACCTTTAAGGCTACTATCATTGTTCAAGAAAAACAATTCATCGTCATATTCAATATTTTTTAACAACTTAGATTTTTCTTCAATCGCCTTGGTTTGTCTTACTTCAATTGCTTTGCTACGTTGCATCATTTTTGCTGCCTTATGTGAAACATACCCTTTATCAACTTTAACACCACTATCACGTGTGCCATTTTTGGTTTTTTCAACAGCATAAGCCCATTGCTTGGTTTTTTCCATACCAATTTTTAGGTGTTCAATATCCCTTTCAAGTTTTTCATTTTGCCTTAGTTCAAACTCATCTTGGTTTTGCTTGTTTTGCCACCACGACGAAAAATTACCTTTTTGAACTTCGATATTACATTTGTTAATAGATAAAATATGATCAACACAACTATCAATGAATTTTCTATCATGCGAAACCACAATAAACCCGCGTTGCTTTTTTAAAAACTCACAAACACATTTTCGTGCATGGTAATCCAAATGGTTTGTTGGTTCGTCAATAAGCAAAAAGTTGTTTTCTTTTGTAAACATTACTGCAAGCATAAGCTTGGTTTGTTCACCGTTTGACAAAACCGAAAAAGGTTTATATAAACATTCTTCACTCAAATTTAATTCATGCAAGTTTTTTATAACCTTCCACAACTCATAATCAGCATACAATTCTTCAACAACATCTATTGTTAATTTGTTTACATTTTTTACTTCGTAGGGCAAATATGTAAAATTAACGCTTGTTTGAATTGTCCCTTTATATTCCTATTTTTTTTGTAAAAGATTTAAAAATGTTGTTTTACCCCTACCATTTCGACCAACAAAACCTAATTTCCAATTTGTGTCAACCACAAAATTAACATTACTAAACACATTATTTGCTGAATCTTCGTAAGAAAATGTTAGATTTGAAACTACTATTTGAGCCATATACACACTCCTTCAAAAACAAAAAACAAGTCACAAGGAAACCCCCATGACTTGATAGTTTTTTATAATTATATTTTATTAAACTAATAAGCGATGATTTTGTTAACTTCCCTTGTTAGCACAACAAAAAAGAAGGTTAACCAAAACCGTTAAAGTTAAGTTCTAATTTATTATGCTGATATTTAGTTAGCAAAACCTCTATTCATGTAAATATACCTCGCTTACATTTTTAGTGTACAACATTAATTTACCAATTGTCAATAGCAAATATTACAGAATTTTTGTAGATTTTCCAATGCTAGTGTTAAACATTATTGGCTTTGTTTCTTCGTCATCACAAATTTTTGTTGTTACACCTTTTTTAATAACATGTGCTTCACCATAAATGGTCACAACATCTTTATCACATAAAAAGTATGCTCCATCGCTAATACAATAAATATCAGATTTGAAACTATCTGGCACAACAATATCTTCAATAACACGAAAACCATCTAATGTTTCAGACAAATATTCGTTGTAATGTGGCATAATATTAAAATTAACCAACCCCAAACCTGGCAAATATCTTTCAAAGTTAGGATCAAGTGCTTCACCATCAAGTTCTGGTGGGCAATAAACAGTTTTTGCACAATTCATACTTCCTGCACTTCCACCACATATAACTGCATTAGTTTTTTGTAACAAATCTGCCAATTTAATTTTGTTAAAGAAAGCATTTTGCGTTGGAACGTGTCCGCCAGCCAAAATAATAAAGTCTGCTTTTTCAACAAGTTGTTTTGCAAACGCTTTTGTTCTGCCGTCCAAAATATTATAGTTTTTAAATGGCAAAGTTTGTTTAAAGGATTCAAAAGTTACATTTGCATACACATCGGTTGCATCAAATCTATCTTCAACACTTGCAACATA